>NZ_JAYGGZ010000011.1:71809-133484 GCF_034931465.1 Anabaena sp. UHCC 0399
CCAGAGCCGACACCAGAACCGACACCAGAACCTATACCAGGAATACCAAAAACTAACGCACCCTAAACTTTCTGCACATGAAAATTACGAGACGTGATGAGTAAAACCCACAGATAAACCCAAAATTCTAAGGTATGTATGTGATTTATTAACCTTGCGGTGTACGTATATAAATTACCTGATTTTCCGTGTTGTAAATAAACAAAGGCAGATTGGCATTTTCACTAATTACTGTTAAAGCTTCCTGTAAGATTTCCCAGTGATTTGTAACGTCAACAATAGCACTGCTATTGTTAGTCGTGGCTTCGGATATACCACTTTGCAGCATTTGTTCGTATTCAGGAGTAATCCTGACACTAATTCCCTTTTCATCTACTGTAAAATTACAAATTCTAATTTCACTAGAACAGGTTTTATTTAAATCTGTACGGGTTTGCTGCCAAGCACTATTTAGTTGCAGTTTCTCTTGTGCTTGCTTGAGAGAGGCTGAGTATGGTGCTATGGCACTCTGAGCTTGATTGTAGTAGAGACTGTCATTAGAGACTTGTTTAGCCGCCTGTAAAGCCTGCTCCCAATATATGACAGCTGCTTGCCATTGTTGTTGTTGTTCGTAAGCTTTGGCTTGCTTGGCAATGCTTATAAGTTGTTGGTAGCTTTTAGCTCCTAGTTCTTCTATGGTGACGCGATCGCGCGCTCTGGCTAATTTAGGTTTATATTCTAGTAAAAGCTGTTGTGCCTCTTGGTATCCCGGACTAGTCTGGGGAATAACATTCAAAGCATTAACGACTATTTGCCAAGTAGACTGTACTTTTTGCCAATCTTGGATAGTTTTAGCCGTGCTTTCACGCCTTGCTGCTACACCCGCCACAGCTTTCGCATCCACCAGTTTTTTTAGCCATTTTTCTTCAGTCAGTATTTGCTGATTGACAGTTTTTAAGTTGGCACGATATCTCAGTAATCGTGGCTGCACTAGTCGGTAAAGTTCATTATTGGCATTAACTAATTCTAACGGTGCGATCGCCTGCCGCCATAAGTTTTGCCTAGCTTTTAATTCTTCTGGGCTATTGGCAGGTGTTTTCATCTTTTGTTCTGCCACAGTAGCAGCTTCTAAAGCTTTTAGCACCTGATTAATTTTTTCCGACTGTACAGACAAACTGGATTTGAGTTCTTCAGCTTGCTGATAATGCGGTGACCACAAGGGGATAACTGTTAAGGCAGCACTGGCGGTTTCTAGCTGCTGTGTAATTGCAGCTAATTCATTGTCTGACTTAGCGCGACTTATTAGCTGTCTAGACTGAGTTTTGAGTTCTTCAGCCGTTTGCATCTCTCTACACTCAGACATCACACAAGGACGAGTCAGTACATAAGCACCGACACCACCTACAAGGACAATTCCTATCAAAGCCATACCCAGGAAAATAGGCGAAATTTGCCTGCGGTGTGGAGTTGTTAATAAATCTGGTGTACCCGCTAAAGGGTCAAATATTTCTTCTTCAGTTTCATCTTCAGTCTGACTAACTGGAGGGGAATAAGCCAGAGGATATGCCCCAGGTAGTGCTTCCTCAGCTATTTCATTTTCCTCCTTGACTGGAGTTTCTATCTGCTCATAACCCTTCATCATTAGGGAGCGTTTAGCATAGGGAAGTTTTTCACCCAACATTCTCAAGAAGCACTGAATTTGTTGCTCTCTATAAGGTGCTAGGGACTGAATAACTTCCTCAATCACGGAAAAAACTTGTTCTGTGTCAACTTTTATACTGACTGGATGTTGAGTAAGAATCATCAACTCGTCTTTGTTGACAGCACACTTAATCTGGAAAACTTCACCAGATGGGACTTCTGCTAGGAATTGTTCCTGCAAGGTTCTGGCTAAGATTTGCAAATCTTCCTGCTGGACTGCTACTGTCATAGAGCTTTCCTGCTGGTTGTCTATATTATATTTTTTATGTTTGAGAGACCCAAATGAAGGTTGCTCATTGATTGAATGCAGATGCACAGTTTAACCAACCATAATCATAAAATCCAATAGACCAACTTTTTAACACACAATTTGGAGTTGTCACCAAAAATTCAACTGCTACATCGAATCAACGCAGGTTTTATTCTATATTAGTAAATTCACCGATATTGTTTATGACGAAATTCCAACACAATACTAAGGAGTTAGTGCTAAAAATTAAATGTGCTGTATTGGCTCAATTCGATAGAATTGATACGTGAAAAATAAGTTTTTATAGTTGCTCAAGGCTGGATTATTTAATTGGGGTGCAGTCAAAAACTAAAAAACAGCACCAAAAATAATTCTCTGAAAGTATAAATATCAGGTGCGTAACAATGGATTTATTGGAATATCAAGTTAAAGAATGGTTTGGGGAAATAGGCATTCCCGTATTGCCTTCCCAACGCATAGACCATCCTACAGATTTAAAACGCCTGAAAATTCGCTATCCGATTGTGCTGAAATCGCAAGTACACGCTGGAGACAGGGCAAAAGCAGGAGGAGTCAGGATAGTAGAAACAACCATTGATGCTGTCGCGGCTGCCCAAAACATCTTTAACTTGCCCATTTGGGGCGAATTACCAGAAGTTGTGCTAGCAGAATCTAAGTACGATGCTAGTCAAGAGTTTTATTTAGCAGTAGTTTTAGATACGGCTATTTGCCGACCAATTCTTTTAGGTTGCCAAGAACCGGATGTTGATTGGGAACTAGCAGGCGAAAAAATGCAGCACGTTGTTGTAGAACAAGAATTTTCGCCTTTTTATGCCCGCAGGCTGGCTTTAAAAATGGGTTTACAAGGCACACTGATGCAGTCGGTAAGTACCGTTTTAGAGAAAATGTATCAGTTATTCATCCAAAAAGACTTAGATTTAGTGGAAATTAATCCCTTGGCCATTAATACCTCTGGGGAAGTGATGGCACTCAATGGTAAAGTCAGGGTGAATGAACGGGCAATTGGTCGGCATCCAGAAATTGCGGCAATGGCAGCGAAAATAGCCAATTATCATGGCAAAAATCAGATCAATTCCCGGTTTGGTGAGTGGGATAGTCTAGCGATGCAGGGCAAAATTGGTATTTTAGGCAATGGTACAGGTTCGATGATGGCAACCTGTGATTTAGTGGCTAGTGCGGGAGGTAAACCAGGAATGTGTTTAAATCTCCGACACGCTTCGATTATTGATACATCACCAACCACGTTTTGCGATCGCTTAGTTAAAGGTTTAAATATCCTAGCTGCTGATAAAAGTATTCAGGTCATACTCATTAATCTTCTCGGTAGTATTCCCCAACCAGAAGCCGCAGCCACAGCGATTGTTGATTTTGCATTAGGTAACAAAGGTGAACTACCATCATCGGTGGTACGCTCTAAGGGCAATAAACGAGAGCATCTGTTACCATACTTAGTCATTCGTCTAGCTGGTTCAGAGCTAAACACCGTTAAAAACGTTTTAGCACCATTAGAAGCTCATGATGATGGACTGATAGTGGTGGAAAATTTAGATGAAGCTGTAGCCGCAGCAGTTAGTCTGGTCAAATCACCCGCCTATAAGAAAGCTTCCTAGCTATTAGAGGTTACAGGTTACAGGTTACAGACTATGATCATTTTCCCAATTCCCAATCCCCAGGAGTTATTTAATTAATTTTGACTTACCCTTCGGGTACTCCTGCGGAGAACTCGTAGAGTAGCCGCTTTTGCGTCTATGACTTTTGACTTTTGACTTGATTTGTCCCCATTCTCCATTCCCATCTTTTATGAACTTAACGCCAGATAGCAAAGTTATTATCCAAGGCTTCTATGAATTTATTTCAGAAAATCATATTGCTCAAATGAAAGCTTATGGTACAAATGTAGTTGCTGGTGTCGATCCTGGATGTGGTGGACAGGAAATTTACAATCTACCTGTATTTGACTTGGTAGAGGAGGTAGTAGAGAAATTCGGCACAATTGATACAACAATTATTTGCGTACATCCATACCAAGTTCTAGATGCGGCTTTAGAGGCGATCGCCTCGCATATCAGTCAAATTATCATCATCTCTGCGGGTGTGCCACCTTTAGATATGGTGCAATTACTCCGCAAAGCTGAAGCCGGTGAAACTCTAGTCGTCGGCCCCAACAGTCCCGGAATTATTGTGCCAGGAAAAATCCTTTTAGGCACACAACCAAGTGAATTTTATACGCCAGGTTCGGTAGGAATTGTGAGTCGCAGCAGCACTCTGACCTATGAAGTTGCTTGGGAACTGACAAAAGCAGGCTTGGGGCAATCGATTAGTGTCAGTATTGGTAGTGATGCCATTGTTGGTTCTTCGTTTTTGCAATGGCTGCAAATTTTAGATGAGGATGACAGTACCGAGGCGATCGTTTTAGTCGGTCAACCAGGCGGGGGTAGTGAAGAAGCCGCAGCTAGGTACATCACTGAAGCCATCGATAAACCAGTTGTTGCTTACATCGCAGGTAGACAAGCACCACCGGGGAAAACTTGGCGACAAACTGGTACTTTAGTTACCGTTGTTGGTCGTCCACCTAACTTTGGTACTGCACAATGCAAAATCGCCGCTTTTGAAGCCGCAGAAGTTCCTGTGGCGGAACGTCCTTCTTTGATTCCCGACTTGTTAAAGAAGGCAATTCATTGATGGTACTTGCTTGGTTTATTGAGTTAACTAATCAATTAAACCTGCTTCTCTAGCGCGAATTTTAGTAACAACTCTAATGTTTTTTCCTTGATTTCTTAATTCGGCACAATCAATACCTAAAGCTGCTTGCAGTCTATCCCACTGGTTACGTACCGTGCGTTCAGATACACAAATATGTGCTGCGATCGCTTTATCTTGGAATCCTTCATTAAAGGCTAGGCCTAGTAGTTGTAATATCTCTGGTTTAATATTTAATTTCTCATAGATATCTGTAATCTCTTGAATACGAGTAAATCCCTTTTGCTAAAGATTGACTCATGTTTTTATGTCTGGATGGTTAATTGAGATGATTTATGCTTGTATGAAAACGTTGCAATACAACGTCTTGAAAAATTAAAGATTAATAATTTCTTTTTCGGTCAAACACATAGCAACGCCTTTCTCATAGTAAGCTGCTTCGTTAATAAAAATAGGGTAGACTGTAGATGTGCCTTCATAGGCGATCGCTTTACCTTCAAATGTTAAAAATATAGGATCACCTGGATGAAGTGGTTCATAATCACGAGACTGGATTTCAGGGTGAATCATTGCCTGAATTTCGCCTTGTTCATTTCGGGGATAATCTATAGAACATAAAAATTTATACAGAGTGAGTGTATTATTACTTTCCCCAATATCACCGCGATTATATCGTTCTAAATAATCTAAAATTTCGTAAATCAGTTTTTCTGTGTTTTGAAATAATTTTGCATCTAATACACCTTGAGCTACAGCCCCCACTTCAATTACAAAACCTAATTCACTAAGGGAACGGAGAAAATTACTACCTTGCTCTGGTATCGTATGACAAACCTTTACTAAAGGATTAATTGCACTCAGATAAGCAGACAATTGTAATAGAAGTGGATGCTGATTGCCTATAATAATACTCAGTCCCATATTGGCAGTTGTACTGTGTAAATCAACAATTACATCTGCCTTAGTTTTATTATCTTCTCCTAAGATTTTAGAGATATTTTTTGCCCGTATATCTTCATAACTAGACAGATTAGTATTTTGTAAGTCTCCACTTAAAAAACAACGGTTTAAATCTTTTTCAATGTAGCGTCTACCTGCGGCAAAGGCTTGAGGATTACCTAATAACGTCACAGTTTCAAAGCTATATTTTTGAATTAATTGCGGAAATTTTTCAAATTTTTTAATTAGAAATGCACCTGTAAATTCATTCCCATGTGTTCCACCAACCAGGGCAACACGATTAATTTTATTCATAAAATATTCCTCAAAGTGTAGAAAATAGTCTCAATTTAGTAAGTGGGAGAGTAGAAAGTCAGGGAAAATCGCTTTGATGCTCGGTCATAGAAATAATTTTATTGGGACTGCTTCCTGTTTCATGCCAACTATAAATTTAGTCTTTGTTGATAAAATTTTCTTGTATGATTAGCAGCGTACCTAATATTTCTAAGATGTGCAATACCAATTTCATTAATGGAATTATATTTTAAATATATACTTTTATTCATTCTCCAGAATCAAGCAATAGATGCAAACCTGGAAACCCAGGCTATATCTGCTTTTATTAAGTTTAAATTTTGTATTTCTCCCCTACGGACACTTTATGAACGAAAAAACCGTAGTAGTGCATTCAGTTTAAATTGATGGATAAGCACGTTCGTAGTAAGGACTTTAGTCCTGATTGTTCTAAACACTAAAGTCCTTACTATAACCCCCAAAACTAACTTAAAAAAGTCATAAATTGGGATTATACTAGTAATGATTGAAATTCGACATTTGCGATATTTTATTGCTGTAGCAGAAGAACTAAACTTTAGTCGGGCGGCAGAACGCTTAAATATTGCTCAACCACCTCTAAGCCAACAAATTCAAGCCTTAGAAGCAGAATTAAGACTACAACTATTTGAGCGTCATCGGCGGCCACTGCGCTTAACGTGTGCGGGGAATGTGTTTTTAGAAGAAGCACGTTTAGTTTTGGCAACTTTAGAAAAAGCAATTATCTCAGCACGCCAAGCAAGTCTAGGAGAGATTGGCAGTTTGATAGTGGCAGTGAATAGTTCGATCGCTAATAGTGTTTTACCAGAAATTTTGCGAACTTTTCGCGATCGCTATCCCCAAGTTAGGCTGATTTTGCGTGAGGTGATGTCTTCACAACAATCACAACAGCTACACAACTGCAAAATTGATGTTGGTTTTGATTGTTTACTCAGCAACGGTAATACTGGGTTGAATTCTTTAGAAATTCTGCAAGAACCAATAGTCATTGCTTTACCAGAAAACCATCCCCTAGCAAAACAACCCCAAATCCCCCTTAAAGCTTTAGTAGATGAACCTTTTGTTTTACCTTCACCCGATGTAGTTCTTTCCTACGGTCAAATTATTGAGCTTTATCAAGAGGAAGTCGGTTTACCACCAAAAGTAGTCCAAGAAGCAACTTGGATGATTACAGTTTTGAGTTTAGTTGCTGGGGGAGTGGGTGTAACATTGCTACCAGCTAACGCCCAAAACCTACAACGCACGGGAGTTGTCTATAGACCTATACAGGGCAAAAACCTGACTCGACCCATAGCCGCAGTTTGGCGCAGTGATGATATGTCTGTGATTTTGCAGAACTTTTTGCAGGTAATTAAAGATGTGGTTGGAGCGGAGATAACAGATTAATTTGCGTAAAAAGTTTTTTTGAAGGTGATTGTTAATTATAGGATTTCACCTCGATTGTATTTAACCCAAAGTTTCAATTTTTATGCAATGGCCAATTTGGGCTGTGTCTGGTGAAATTCATCCTACATATTGATTGGAGCATATTATGACGAAAGTAAAAATTCAGCTTGTGAATGTTCAATGCAAAGATACTGAAGATGTCACAGGTGCTGATGAGTTATATCTAGTCGGTGCATTGGTAGGAGGTAAAACTACCAAGGCAATTTTGACAACTCCCATGTCTATTAATGATGGAGAAGTTAAAAGATTTAAGCCAGACCAATCCATTTTATTTGAAGGCGACGTACCCGCAGGGGAAAGCGTTAAAGGAGGAATCAAAACTTACGACGAAGATGCTGCCAAAGACTGGTCTAAGTATGGTGATACAATTACAGGTATTACCAGTGCTGTATCCGCCGTTTTATCAGCAGCCGGCCCTAAAGGAGTATTGGCAGGAACTATACTTTCCGCTTCTGTCAAGGGAGTAGGTATTCTTGCTAGTTTAGATAAAGATGACTTACTTGGTTCTACGGAATTAGTCATATCTTCCACAGGCCCAGCATTTGAAGAAGTTTCTTGGAGATTTAAGAAAAAAGGTAGCTTTTTAGGTTACTCAAACTGGGATTACACACTTAAGTATCGAATTACTCGTTCTTGACATCCTCTCTACCGTGTACACACAAATCATCTGATCCCCCTAAATCCCCCTTTTAAGGGGGATTTTGATTCTAGTTCCCTTGGAAAGGGAGGTTAGGAGGGATCAAAACGTTGTGGGGCAAGTATATAAGACTTGTGTGTACACCATAGCCCCAAAAGGTGAGCGTGCGGAGTATGTCACTTTTGCACAGACAGCTAAACCAAACCCAATCGATCCAAAATAAAGGCATACTCAAAAGCTAACTCTTTTAAGCTTTCGTAACGCCCAGATGCACCGCTATGTCCAGCATCCATATTGGTTTTCAGCAAGAGAATGTTATTGTCTGTTTTGAGTTCTCGTAGTTTGGCTGTCCATTTGGCAGGTTCCCAATATTTGACGCGGGAATCATTTAACCCGGCGGTGATTAACAAATCGGGGTAATCTTGGGCTGCGACATTATCGTAGGGTGAGTAAGACTTCATGTAGTCATAGTAGACTGGATCATTAGGATTTCCCCATTCTTCCCATTCCATTGCTGAGAGGGGTAAAGATGTATCTAGGATTGTACTCACCACATCGACAAACGGCACATTAGCCACAACTACCTGAAATAAGTCAGGACGCAGATTAATCACTGCACCCATTAATAAACCGCCTGCACTACCGCCTGTAATGGCTAGGTGTGTATTTGCTGTCCATCCTTCGTTAATCAAATATTCGGCACAGGCTATAAAATCGGTGAAGGTGTTGTTCTTGTGGAGGAATTTGCCATTTTCGTACCATTTGCGCCCCATTTCTTCCCCGCCGCGAATATGCGCGATCGCAAATACTACGCCTCGGTCTAATAATGTTAGTCTAGTTGAAGAGAATGATGCGGGGTAAGAAGCACCGTAAGAACCATAGCCTGTGAGTAATAAGGGATTTTTTCCGTCTTTTTTAATTCCCTGTTTGTAAACAATCGATATGGGAACTTGTGTACCATCTTCGGCTGTAGCCATCAACCATTCACTACGATATTGAGTTAAGTCATAGCCGCCAAGCACTTGGGTTTGTTTTTTCAATTCCCGTTCTTGCGTTTCCATATCGTAATCGAAAACAGATGGCGGTGTAATTAACGAAGTGTAATTAAAACGCAAGATAGTAGTATTAAATTCCGGATTACTACCTTCGGAAAAAGCGTAGGTAGGTTCAGGAAAGATAATATTACTTTCATCATCTGTTGATAGATTTTGAACTCTGGCAGTTTGCAATCCATCTTTGCGTTCATAAATTACCAAGTGATTAGCAAACAAACTAATTCCTGATAGCAAAACATCTTCACGGTGAGGAATTACGGTTTGCCAGTTATCTTTTGCTATTGCAGTTAAGGGAGTTTTCACTAACTTAAAATTAGTGGCTACTTCATTGGTAACGATGTAGAAGTAATCACTATGATGGTCTACATCGTATTCTATTCCTGGGTGACGTGGGTAAATGATCTGAAAATCACTACGGGGATTATTGGCATCTAGATAGTGAACTTCTGTGGTGATGCTGCTCCGCAAAGTCATCAAAATATATGCTTGAGAGCGAGTATTATCAACGTATAAAGCGTAAGCCTCATCCGGTTCATGATAAATTAACTCATCGGACTCTGTTGATGTGCCGAGAGTATGTCTAAATAATTGGTAAGGACGGTTAGCCGTATCAATTTTGGTATAAAAACCTGTTTGATTATCGTTACCCCAACAAAAAGAAAAATAAGTATCAGCAATAGTTTCTGGATAGAAATGACGTGTATTTAAATCTAGAAAGAAAAGTGTATATCTTTCAGAACCGCTAGTATCAAATGAATAGGCGAGAATTTGATGATTAGGGCTAATATCAAATACACCCAATTCAAAAAAATCATGCCCGGCTGCTAATTCATTTTCATCTAATAGCACTTCTTCAGGCGCATCTAAACTACCTTGTTTACGGCAATAAATGCGATAAGCTTTTCCGGCTTCAGTTCGCGAATAATAATAGTAATTATCTTTGCGGTATGGTACTGAGAGGTCAGTTTCTTGAATGCGCGAAAGCATTTCATCATAAAGCTGAGTTTGCAGCGTCTCTGTATGCTGCATCATCGCTGTAGTGTAGGCATTTTCTGCGTCTAGATATGCAACTACTTTGGGGTTATCAATGTCGCGCAACCAAAAGTAGTTGTCTAAACGGCGATCGCCATGTAACTCTAAAACCTGGGGCTGTTTGTCAGCAACAGGAGGCTGAATATTTTTCTGTAACACCCGATCTTTTGTCATCCTTCTGTAACCTTTTATCCCATGTCAACCAACTAGCCACCCAAAAATTTAGGATGAGCGAGGAATTCCAGCCTGACGTTGTAATTGTTTTCTCAAAGTACACAAGCCAATTGCTGGTATAACTCCGAGAATCATAGCTGTAAATCCTTGTTCAATCCAATACATTCCTGCTGCTGGAATCAAATTTTTCATCAAAGAAAGCAACCAAACTACCAGACTAATACAGAAGAAGGAAAAAGAGGGGAAAAAATTCCACCACCAAGTTTTGACTGTATAACGCCGCAAGACTAACCATTGCAACAACCCCAGCCAAATCCCTGAAAGAATATAGAGAAATGTTGACAAAAAACCTAAAGTCAAACTAGCTTCAGTAGTTAAGGTTTGAGCAGATGAATTAGCCAGAGTAGCAATATAGTTAATCCAAGCGGTTGATACACCATTAGCTAGTAGCCAACCGATACTCGTAGCCAGTATCCATAGCCAACCAGAGAGGTAACGGCGCATAACTAATGCTTGATCAGCAGCAAAAACTACCGCAAATACAATATTACCAAGCAATCTCACACAAAAACTCCATACTTGCGGCTGATTGGCAAAAGTAGGGAGCAGACTTTGCCAGAAAATTTTTTCTACAGCAATACTGACAATACCACCCACCACCCAACCCACAATAGTCATTAAGGTAAACTGCACAAAGAAGATCCGGCGTTGAGAACGGGGGATTAATAACCTGGCTGGGCGAGAATTACCATGAGCATCTGCAAAATGAGAGTAGTTATTAGAGTTGGTTTGCATATTAATTTAAGTTAAGAAATTTAAGCAAAGCAGTACCAATAAAACAACTTTTACCGCCAAGTTATGAAATGGGCATAGGGCATAGAGCATGGGGCATAGGTGTAAAATATTCACTTGTCCCCTGTCCCCTCTCTCCTGTCCCCTGTCTCCTCTATTTGATCAAGCGTAATCCCAGAATGATAAGCTAAACAGTGACATAAAAAAGTGACTTAGGATGAAGTGTTAAATGGGTGTTTCGTCAACGACTCCTCATCTTTTACGGGCTGCTCGTGGTGAAATTGTGGATCGTCCCCCTGTATGGATGATGCGACAAGCCGGACGATATATGAAAGCATATCGGGATTTAAGGGAAAAGTATCCTTCATTTCGCGATCGCTCCGAAATTCCTGAAGTAGCGATTGAAGTCTCCTTACAACCTTGGAGAGCTTTCCAACCAGACGGAGTAATTTTATTTTCCGATATCGTCACCCCCTTACCAGGTTTGGGGATTGAAATGGATATTGCGGAAGGTAAAGGCCCTATCATTCATGCGCCCATTCGCACTCAAGCACAAATTGACGCGCTGCGTCCTCTAGAACCAGAAGCGGCTCTACCGTTCATTAAAACCATATTGCAGGCTCTACGCCAAGAAGTAGGCAACAAATCAACGGTATTGGGCTTTGTGGGTGCGCCGTGGACATTAGCCGCCTATGCGGTGGAAGGTAAAGGTTCTAAAACCTATTCCATCATCAAAAATATGGCTTTCACACAGCCAGAGGTGCTGCATCAACTCCTAGCTAAATTAGCAGATGCGATCGCAGTTTATACCCGTTATCAAATCGATTCCGGCGCGCAAGTCGTGCAAATGTTCGATTCTTGGGCGGGATACCTCAGCCCCCAAGATTATGACACCTTTGCTCTCCCCTACCAGAAGCGAGTATTCCAGCAAGTCAAGGAAACTCACCCAGACACACCATTAATCTTACTAGTCAGTGGTAGCGCAGGCGTACTAGAACGCATGGCGCAATCTGGTGCGGATATCGTCACCGTAGACTGGACAGTAGACATGGCCGACGCTAGAGCCAGATTAGGTAAACACGTCAAAGTCCAAGGTAATCTTGATCCTGGCGTATTATATGGCTCAAAAGAGTTTATCCGCGATCGCATTATCGATACCGTTCGCAAAGCGGGTAACTGGGGACACATTCTCAACCTCGGACACGGTGTACACCCAGACACCCCAGAAGAAAACGTTGCCTTTTTCTTTGAAACAGCGAAACAACTTCATGCGGTTGTGTAGTCAAGAGTTAAAACTTCTCTTTCTCTGTGTCTTCCCTGCGGGACGCTCCGCGAATGTGTCTCTGTGGTGAAAAATATTCAACCACGGAGACACAGAGACACAGATTGTTTTACTTCTAGCTTTCTTTTATGACCAAGAAACGAATTTTAGTGACTGGTGCTAGTGGCTGTATAGGTCACTATATTAGTGAAGCCTTAATTCAAGAAACAGATGATGAATTATATTTACTAGTCAGAAATCCCCATAAATTGCAAGTTGATACCACGGTTCGTCCTGGTATTCATGTGTTGCAGGGTGATATGCAAAATATCAGCGAATTAGCTGACTTATTACCAACAATTGATGTTGCAGTTCTCACTGCTACGGCTTGGGGTGGTGAACAAACTTTTGATATTAATGTCTCTAAAACTTTAGAGTTACTCAGTTTATTAAATCCTGACAGTTGCCAACAAGTTATTTATTTTTCTACAGCTAGTGTTTTAGATAGCCACAATCAACCACTCAAAGAAGCTGGAGAAATTGGCACAGATTATATTCGTTCTAAATATGAATGTTTACAGAAGATATCAGAGTTAGCAATAGCATCTAAAATTACTACAGTTTTCCCGACTTTGGTTTTAGGTGGTGATGCTAAAAAACCCTATTCTCACCTCACAACAGGAATTCCCGAAGTTACCAAATATATTAATTTAATTCGCTTCTTAAAAGCTGACGGCAGTTTTCACTTTATCCACGGTCAAGATATTGCTAGCGTTGTTAAATATTTAATTGTTCATCCTCCCCAAAGCGATGCACCGCGCAGGCTAGTTTTAGGTCAGCATAAGTTAACAGCCGACGAAGCAATTGAAGAACTTTGCTCTTATTTCGGCAAAAAGATTTACTTCCGCATTCCCCTATCTTTATCCTTAGCTAATTTTATTATCGTTGTCTTTGGGATTCAGATGGCAGCTTGGGACAGATTCTGCATGAACTATCGCCATTTTACTTATGACACTGTGATTAATCCTAGTAGTTTTGAACTACCGAATTACTGTGCAACCATGAGTGATGTGTTAAAAATTAGCGGTGTTGGTAGGGCATAGGGATAATCTAATCATGCAGAGGCGCAGTCCTTTGGGCGGCTGTACCGACTTGAAGGAACTGCGAACCCGGAGGGAGGCACAGAGAATAAGAGTTTGAGAGAGATTTTTGCTTTCTCTCTGCGTGATCTCTTAACACCATATTTGCTTGTTAGTTAAGATATGTCAGAAAGAATAACCTCCCAGTATTTCCAGGTTTTTACTGACAAAACTATGTTCAATAAACCAAGGTTCAAGTCTTGTTACTCCGTTGAGACCATAGAACCAGACCAAGTGTTTATTTTATCTGAGAGAGAGGCGATTTGCTTGAGCGACGATCGCCTATCATTTCTCCTAGCTTCTCTCATCAAAGAAGGTAAATATAGCGTTGATGAAATTATTGACATCATTCAACTAGAACTACTACCCACAGAAAATTCAGATTTTTTTCAGAATGTTCTCAACGTCAGTATCAAAGCGCAATATGCCCTATTCCACATGGAACAACAGGGTTATCTAGAAGATGAATCCGAGCGATGGGCTTCGCCCCGCCAAAGGCGATCGCACCTAGCCATTTTCTGCCATCATCTCAATATTCCCCCAATAGTAGCTGCTCAACGGTTGCAATCAACAACAGTCGCTGTCAAAGCCTTTGGTTCTCTTCCCACCGATGACTTCATCACTATCCTCAAATCCCTAAATATTCAAGTCGCAGATACCGGAGATATCACCGTAGTCTTGACTGATGACTACCTCCACCCCGAACTAGCAGCATTTAACCAACAAGCCTTAAAGTTAGAATCGCCTTGGATGCTAGCCAACCCTCTGGGAACGATGGTTTGGATAGGGCCGATATTTCATCCCCAAAAAACTGCGTGTTGGGATTGTCTAGCCAACCGCCTACACAATAATAGACCAGTTACCAGTTTCATTCACCGACATAAACAGATTTCCTTATCCCCGCCTCTGGGATTCCTTACTGCTACAGTGCAAACAGCATTAGGAATGTTAGCTACAGAGGTTTTTAAGTGGATTATCCAAGGCAAAAATCAACGATTGGCCGGAAATCTCATCACCTATGACACCTTGACTCTCCAAACCCAAGACCATATTTTAGTGCAGCGTCCGCAATGTCATAGTTGCGGTAAACAAAATCACCAGCCATCACCAATTGTTTTAGAACACCGTCACAAAACTTTTACCGCAGACGGCGGACACCGTTCTTGTTCACCACAAGAAACTTTAAAGAAATACGCACATCATATTAGTCCCATTACGGGTATTGTGCGGGAATTGAGCAAAATACCGGGGAATAGCTTAACCCATACATACATTGCCAAGCATCATTTTCAGAGTCTTTTTGATGATTTAGCCAGTTTACGCCAAAATATCGGCGGTAGAAGTGCCGGTAAAGGTAGAACTGATACTCAAGCCAAGGCTAGCGGTTTTTGCGAAGCGATTGAAAGGTATTCTGGTATATTTCAGGGAGATGAAATTAGACATAAAAGCAGTTACGAACAGTTGGGGGAAAAAGCAATTCATCCCAATGACTGTATGAATTTTAGCCAAACACAATACCAGCACAGAGAGCAATGGAATGCTGAGTGTCAAGGATGGTTTCAGAAAGTCCCTGCACCTTTTGATACAACCAGAGAAATTGACTGGACACCAGTTTGGTCTTTAACCCATCAGGAATTTAAATATCTGCCAACTGCCTATTGCTATTATGGCTATCCCCAATCAGAGCAACGGGAATGTTGGGCAGACTCTAACGGCTGTGCCGCAGGTAATACCCTCGAAGAAGCCATTCTCCAAGGATTTATGGAACTGGTAGAACGGGATTGCGTGGCGTTGTGGTGGTACAATCGGCTACCAAAATCTCAAGTGGATTTAGATAGTTTCCATGAGCCTTATTTTCAAAGTTTGAACAAATATTATCAAGCTATTGACAGGCAGTTGTGGGTGATAGATATTACTAGTGATCTCAATATTCCTGCTTTTGCGGCCATTAGTCGCAGAACGGATCGAGAAGTAGAGGATATTATTTTAGGTTATGGTGTTCATTTTGACCCGAAGCTGGCTATTAGTCGAGCTTTAACAGAGGTGAACCAAATTCTACCGAATGTGTTAATTGCTAACGCCGATGGTAGTACCCAGTATCCTCCATCTAGCGATCGCCTAGCAATTGAATGGTGGAAGTCTGCGACTATCTCAAATCAACCTTATCTACTTCCCAACCCTCAAAGTGTTCCCAAAGTCTGTGCAGATTATCCCCAACTAGCAAGTGATGATCTTCTAGAAGATGTCAGGCTATGTCAAAAAATTGTTGAGCAAAATGGTCTAGAAATGCTCGTTCTAGATCAAACTCGCCCTGATATTGGCCTGAAAGTTGCCAAAGTGATTGTACCGGGAATGCGCCATATGTGGAAACGGTTAGATTCAGGACGGCTTTATGATGTTCCCGTCAAAATGGGTTGGTTACAAAAGCCTCTCACAGAAGAACAATTCAACCCCTATCCCATGTGGATGTAATTGACATCACTTTGTGATTGTTAAAAAACAATTCCCTAAATAGCAGATGACTAGACAGCAGATTACAAGACTTTCAACCCTGTTCCCTATCCCCTGTTCCCTTCTTTATGCTGAATGGATACAAAATTATTGATGCTGATTCCCATCTGATTGAACCGCCGCAGATGTGGGGAAAGTACCTTGCACCTGAATTTAAGCATTTTGCACCCTCAGCAGACATGAAAATTCAAGGAGAAGACATTGTAAATAAGATATCACCACAAGTGAGAGAAGAAGGCGATCGCCAGATGATGCAAACTCATCCCGAAGCTTATTTTCGTCGTTACGATGCCCAATCTCATCTCCAAGCAATGGTACAAATGGGGATTGATTTAGCCTTTATTTATCCCACTTATGGACTGTGGCTATTTGCTATTGATAGTATGCCCCCAGAAGTTGTAGGAGCTTTTACCCAAGCCTACAACACTTGGTTATATGAAGAATTTTGTAGTTATGCTCCAGATAAATTAAAAGGAGTCGGAGCAATTAATCTTCATGCACCAGAGCAAATGGTGTCAGAACTACATCGCATAGCCGAGTTTGGCTGGAAAGCTGTTTGTTTACGTCCCAACCCCATCAAAGGCAGAATCCTCAGTCATCCCAGCTATGAGCCATTTTGGACAGCCTGCGAGGAATTAGATATAACAGTGGGAATCCATGAGGGAACTCATAGTCAGTTACCAACTACAGGTGCAGATAGATTTCATACTCGTTTTGCCATGCACGCTTGTTCCCATCCTATGGAACAAATGATGGCCTTGTTAGCCTTGATTGAAGGCGGAGTTTTAGAACGTCACCCACAGTTAAGAGTTGGCTTTCTAGAGTCTGGTTGTGGCTGGCTTCCTTATTGGCTCTGGCGACTAGATGAAGAGTATAAAAATTTATATTTTGAGGTGAAAAATCAGATCAAAATCCAGCCATCAGAATACTTCCGCCGTCAATGTTTTGTAGCAATTGAAGCTTCTGAACCTTGCTTATCAGAAATTATCGAGTACATTGGTGCTAACAACTTCATCTTCGGCTCTGATTACCCTCATATGGATCATCAGACAGACGTTGTAAACAGGGTTTTAGAACTTGAAACTCTGTTATCTCCAGCAACAATTCAAAAAATTGTTTGGGATAATCCCCGCAGTTTTTACAGACTAGGCTAATACTTTTTTACTGAAATTCAACGACTAATTGCCAAGGAGGCTAAAATGCACATATTTACACCAGAACACTTAGAGAATTTGAAAAATTTATTTCCCAATTCTCCCATGTCCCATCACCAAGTAATGTTGAAAAAAAATCAATCCCTAGACGCAGAAACAACATTATTCCAAATACTCGCAATTGAAGAAGAATTTGGTAATCTCAAAAAGAAATTAGTCTATGGAACTAAAAAGGACTTAATTGCCTACTATCAAATTGCTGACAATAATTTGCCCACGGCAGGGACAGAAGTTAACAAAGATTTTGTAGACACAGATGATCCACGATTTTCCGCAGTTAGGTTTCTGTTACAATGCCGCCAACTCTCTCAAATCATGTCTTATACATGGTTAGACGAACAATCAATTCAAACATCTCCACAAAAAACACAGATAGAGTTAGTCAGAGAAATATTTAATTCGTATAATATTATCCCCGACACTTATTGGTTGGAGAATCATAATGGAAAATTGGAATTAACTTCAATACGCTCCCTGCAATTGAGTAAAAAGCTAATAGACTTAGACATAGAAGGTGAATACTTAATTCGACCTGAGTATGTAAGTTATGGTTCAATATCTTTGTCTCTTCTATTAAGTGGGCAAGCATACTATCAAGAAGGGAATCAATGGAAACAAATTTGGAAATCTATTTTAAGCACCTATGAAACGATTTGGGAGTATGCTTTAGATGTATCATGGGATACATTTTATGCTAGTCGAGTAGACCTTTCTCAAGCTGGTTATCCAGCAAGACCTCCTTATACAAAAGTGACTCTAGGTTATCCTTCTAGACCCTCTGAATTTAGTCTGACACAAGAAAACATCCAAAGATGGGCTGAAGCACATGAAACCGCACAAGATGAGCATCGAAAATTCCAGATAAAATTGCCATTTTATCCTGAAAGATACGAGGATAAAGAGCAGAAAATAGAAACTGAAGACTGGCAGCAGAAAAAATTAAAATTTGTTGCTGCTCCCTACCCCTATATTCCTCTCAGCACCACTTAATTAAATTTAGTTAATTGATTGATTGATTGTCTTGCCAGTTGATTAATTTTGTAAATAGTAAAATATAAAATACCCAAGCAGGTTGGCTAATTTTCACCAATCTGCTTATTTATTAAGATTAAAATCGGCAACAAAAAAGATGCTGTTAGTTCATAGTCTGTAATCACAATCTAAATATGATTCATCATCAAGATATTCTTCAACAAGACTACCAGATTCTTGAAAAAATATATGAAAGTGCTAATTCATTGATCTATCGAGGTATCATCAGACTTGAGCATCGACCCATTATTCTTAAAATTCTTAAAGATGATTACCCAAATCCCTCAGAACTTACCCGATATAAACAGGAGTATGAAATTACCAGTTCCCTAAAAAAAGAAGGCATTATTAATGCCTACAACCTACGGCGATATAAGAATAGTTTAGTAATGCTATTGGAAGACTTTGGTGGAGAATCTTTAAAATTTTTAATATCTAAGTACCAGTTGAAATTAGAAGAATTTCTGAGCATTGCCATCAAGATTACAGAGAGTTTAGCAGCTATTCACGCTGCTAATATTATTCATAAAGATATTAACCCCGCCAACATAGTTTATAACCAAAAAACAGGACAACTCAAAATTATTGACTTTGGTATTTCTACCAGTCTATCTCAAGAAAATCGGCAGATTTGTAATATTAATCAATTAGAAGGAACTTTAGCTTATATTGCTCCTGAACAAACTGGTAGAATGAACCGAGGCATAGATTATCGCAGTGATTTTTATTCTCTCGGTGTCACTTTCTATGAACTACTAACTCAACAAATTCCCTTTGTAACCAATGACCCGGTAGAATTAGTTCATTGTCATATAGCTCAATATCCAAAAAGACCTCATGAAATAATTTCTTCAATTCCTTTGGCAGTATCTAATATTGTCATGAAACTATTATCTAAAACCCCAGAAGAACGATATCAAAGTGATTGGGGAATCAAAGCAGATTTAGAAAACTGCCTCCAAAAACTAAATACTTTAGGACAAATTTCTTATTTTCTTTTGGGGAGTGAAGATATATCTGATAAGTTTCATATTTCTCAAAAACTCTACGGACGAGAACAAGAAATCACTCAATTGTTAAATACCTTTGAGCGGGTTTGTCAAGGTACTACTGAGATGATACTGGTTTCTGGTTATTCAGGTATTGGCAAATCTGCTTTAGTTAATGAGATTCACAAACCTATTACACGCGAACAAGGATACTTTATTACGGGTAAATTCGATCAGTTAAAGCGAGATATTCCCTATGCAGCAATCACACAAGCTTTTCAAGACTTAATTCGTCAACTCTTAAGTGAATCTGACACAAATTTAAAAACTTGGAAAGAGCAAATTTTAGCAAGCTTAGAACCTAATGCTCAGATAGTTATTGATGTAATTCCTCAACTAGAACAGATTATTGGTAAACAGCCCTCAATTGAGCAACTAGGAGCAACAGAATCTCAAAATAGATTTAAATTTTTCTTTCAGAAGTTTATTAGGGTTTTTAGTACACAAGAACACCCTTTAGTTATATTTCTAGATGATTTACAATGGGCAGATTTACCTTCTCTCAAGTTAATTGAGCTATTAATGACAGATTATGATAGTCAATATTTATTAATAATAGGAGCTTATAGAGATAATGAAGTGAGTTGCACCCATCCTTTAATGCTTACCCTAGAGCAAATTAATCAAGCAAGAGCAAAAACTAATTATATTAGTCTGAAATCTTTAGAGATTGACCACATCAAGCAATTAATTTCTGACACTCTAGGATGTTCAGTAGAGGATTCAACATCTTTGGCAGAGTTAGTTGCTCATAAAACTAATGGCAATCCTTTTTTCTTAAATCAATTACTTCAATCTTTACATAAAGATAAATTGCTTTTGTTTGACAATGATCGAGGTTGTTGGCACTGGGATATTGAACAGATTCAACGAGTTGGCATTACTGACAATGTAGTTGAATTAATGGTAAGAAAAATTAAAAACCTATTTAATACAACTCAAAATGTTCTAAAGTTAGCTGCTTGTATTGGTAATATTTTTGATTTAGATGTTCTCTCTCTCGTTAATAAAAAATCCCAAAAATCTACGGCTGAAGAATTACAGCCGGCAATCCAAGGAGGATTAATTGTTCCACTCAGTGATGAATATAAAATACCTTTACTTTGGAATCCTGAACAAATATTTATTAATGCTCCTGAAGCATCTGGCTCTTTAAAACCTAACTTCACTCAATCTATACTCTATAAATTCCTACATGATCGAGTACAACAAGCAGCCTATTCTCTGATTCCAGAAGACGAAAAAAAAGCAGTTCATCTTGAAGTAGGCCGTCTATTAATTAAAAATCATAATAAAGCAGAATTAGAAGAAAAAATATTTGATATTGCTAACCAAATTAACGAAGGTTCTCAATTAATTTTTGAACAATCAGAGAGAGATGAATTAGCTAGACTAAATTTACAAGCTGGTAAGAGAGCAAAAGCATCAACAGCTTATGATACAGCTTTGAGATATTTCGAGACTGGATTGAAACTATTGACATTAGATAGCTGGCAATATAACTATCGATTCACCTTGGAAATTCATTTAGAAACTTTAGAAGCTCTCTATTTAAATAACAAATTTGAAAAAATTGAGTCTTTGTCTACGATTGTTGAGCAAGCAACTAATAATTTTCTTGATAAAATCAAGATATATGAATTGAAAATTTTATCTTATTTTGCTCAATTTCAACTTCAAAAAGCTATTAACATTGCTTGTGAAACGTTGTTACAATTAAATATACAACTATCTCAATTAGTTATTAATGTCAGTGAACTAGAAAATAGACTTAAGCAAGAGCAGCAAAATGTAAAACTTATTCTAAAAGGAAAAAATATTGAAGATTTAATTGATTTACCTATAATGGATGACCCTGATAAATTAGGGATTATATTAATATTGCAGACTGTGATGAGTGCTACATGGACAACAAATTTTCCTTTGTTCGTCGAAATAATTTTAATTCAGCTTAATCTTTGTATTAAATATAATAATCCGCCTCAAGCTCCTGGTATTTATAGTTGTTATGGAATGCTACTATCTGGACTAATAAACGATATTGATTCTGGATATAAATTTGGCAAAACAGCTCTTAAATTATTAGAGAAATCCGTTAACCGCAAATCAGAATGTTTAGTTATGCACTCTTATTATGCCTTTGTATGGCACTGGAAAGAGTTGATAAATAAGCAAGCAGCAAAAGATCAATTACTAAATACTATAAAACAAGGTATAGATACGGGCAATAATGAATATGTTTGCTATATTGCTATGGACTATTGCTTGATAAGATTTTTTGGAGGATGTAATTTACAACAAGTTGAAAAAGATTATATAAAATATAATAAATTAATCAAAAAACTTAATCAAGAATATTCTAGTAATTACATAGAGGTGTGCCAAAATATTGTAGTAAATTTAACAAAAAAGCAAAATAAAGATTTTTTATTAATTGGAGATTCTCAGATTTCAGAAAATCAAGCTGTCGAAAAATATCTGGATGAAAAAAATAACTGGCTCTTATTTATTTACTATTTTGGTAAAACTTTTATATTTTATTTATTTAAAGATTATATTCAAGCTACTGCCAATGGCATCAGAAACCAAAAATATATAAAAGACTGTAGTGGATTTTTAGTAAATCCTCAATATATTTTTTATTCTTCTCTCTCTTTTATTGCTTATTCTCATGCTTGTGACATAAAGCAACAAAAAGAATTAGTTGAGCAAGTAGAGAAAAATCAGGAGAATATGAAAACTTGGGCTAAACAATGTCCAGAAAATTTTCAACACAAATATGATTTAGTCGCTGCTGAAAAAGCACGAATTTTAAAACAAACTTGGCAAGCAGAAGAACTGTATGAACGTGCTATTCAAGGTGCTAAAAAGTCTGAATTTATTCATGAAGAAGCACTAGCTTATGAACGAGCCTCAGAATTTTATTTCGACATTGGTAGGGAAGAAATTGGTCAGTTATATCTGAGAAATGCACACCATTGTTACACTTGCTGGGGAGCTAAAGCTAAAGTCAAGCAATTAGAAGATGAATATCCGCAATATTTTATCGGAACTATAAACCAAGGGATAGCTAAAACCTTTAGCCCAACTATCTCTACAACTGGAAGTGATGGAGAATTCCTTGATTTAACAACGGTTATTAAAGCATCTCAAGCCCTAGCCGAAGAAATTATTCTAGATAAGTTGTTGGCAAAGTTAATGAAAATCATGATTGAGAATGCAGGCGCACAAAAAGGCTTTTTGTTATTGCATTCTCAGGATGAGTGGGTAATAGAAGCGATCGCCACAACAACCGATATTAAAATACAATCTATATCAGTAAATTCACTAGATAACTCCACCCAAATACCCTTAGTTTCATCTGCTATCATTAACTATGTCGCCCGCACCCAGGAAAATGTGGTGCTTGATGATGCTACCCAAGACGGACAATTTACCCGCGATCGCTACATTATCGCTACCCAACCTAAATCAATTCTCTGCACTCCCTTACTCAATCAAGGGAAATTAAGCGGCATTGTCTATTTAGAAAATAATCTCACCACAAGAGCATTTACATCAGAGCGTGTCCAAGTATTAAATATCCTCTCTAGCCAAGCTGCTATTTCAATTGAAAATTCTCGCCTATACGCTACCCTAGAACAGAAAGTAAAAGAACGTACCCAAGAACTATCACAAACTCTAGAAATTCTCAAAGCCACTCAAGCCAAATTAGAATTTGAAAATGCTCTACTCAAAAGTGCGGAACAAGCCTCAACCTATGATTATCAGGTAGGCGGGAGTTTGCCAATTGATGCGCCTACCTATGTAGTGCGACAGGCTGACCGTTATCTCTACAAAGCATTGAAAAGTGGCGAGTTTTGTCATATCTTAAATACCCGACAAATGGGTAAATCAAGCCTGATGGTGCGGATGATGCACCACTTACAGCAAGAGGGTCTTTGCTGTGTTGCCATCGACATGACCAGAATTGGTAACGAAAACATCACTCCAGAGCAATGGTATAAGGGATTAGCTGTGGAACTGTGGCAAAGTTTTGACCTGCTAGACAAGGTGAACTTAAAAGCTTGGTGGCAAGAGAGACTGGATATTTCTGCTGTACACCGATTGAGTAGATTTATTGAAGAGGTTTTGTTAGGCGAAGTTAGATTAGCTGATAATACTCTTCCGCCTAAGATTGTCATCTTTTTCGATGAAATTGATAGTGTTTTAGGGTTAGATTTTTCAGTTAATGATTTCTTCGCCCTAATTCGCTCCTGCTACAATCAGCGCAATATTAATCCAGAGTATCAGCGATTGTGTTTTGCTTTATTTGGAGTTGCTACTCCTAGTGATTTAATCACTGATTACCGCAAAACGCCTTTTAATATTGGTCAAGCAATTCAACTGCACGGCTTCCAAATGCACGAAGCTCAACCCCTCGTGCAAGGATTGGCAGACAAAGTGAGCAACCCGCAAGCAGTGCTGCAAGAAGTCTTATTCTGGACTAATGGCCAACCGTTTTTAACTCAAAAGATTTGCCAGATGATCCGCAGTTTATCACCTTCTGTCCCTGAAAAAAGGGAAAAAGCATGGATTGAGAATTTTATCCGTACCAATATTATTGACAATTGGGAAGGACAAGACGAACCAGAGCATTTTCGGACAATTCGCGATCGCATCCTCAAAGGCGAACGGCAACATACTACAATGCTAGAACTGTATCAACAAGTTTTAGAGTTAGGACAAGTGATGGCAGATGATAGCCAAGATGAAAAAGAATTGATATTATCAGGGCTATTGATTAAGCAAGCAGGTTATTTAAAAACCCACAACCGGATTTATGAATTAATTTTTAACAATACTTGGATTGAAGGTAATAGATAATGAATTGATAGATAGAATTCCCATTTTAATCGTCATGCTTTTTAACTTAGATGAGGCAATTAAAGTCGCTAACCAAGCAGTCATGACAAAATTTTTAAGAAAGTTAAGTGATATTGAAATAATCATCCTTAAAGGGGCTTGGGAAAGAGAAGAATACGATCACATTGCAGCCAAACACAAGTATGCAACAAGTTATATTAGTCAAGATGTTGCACCGAAACTGTGGAAATTACTGTCAGATTCTCTAGGAGAAAAAGTCAAAAAAAGTAATTTTAAGGAAGCATTGAAACGGAGTTGGGAAAAGCGAACTACATCGGAATATTACTTATCAAGCAAAGAATCAATGATTGCTAACGGCAAGCAGCTTAACACCAAGTTTGTGAAAACCGCCTCTGCTCTAAATGTAACCCAAAATGAACAAAGCTTTGCAGATTCACAATTTTATGTAGATCGCTATTCCTTGGAATCGCTATGCTATGAAAGCCTATTACAGCCTGGTTCTCTCATCCGGATTAAAGCACCTAAACTCATGGGTAAAACATCCTTAATGGAACGGGTGTTGGCTAAACTAGCAAAGCAGGATTATCGCACAGTCAGTTTAAGCTTGGAGATGGCAGATAGAAAAATTCACTGCACCAACCTGAATAAATTTTTGCGTTGGTTTTGTCTCAATCTCAGTCGAGAACTGCACTTACCCAATCAGATAGATGAGTATTGGGATGAAGAGGGTATAGGTGCTAAAGTCAGCTGCACAACCTATTTAGAGGAATATCTCTTAGCTGATGCTGACACTCCCCTAATTCTCTGCCTAGATGATCTAGACGTGCTTTTCCCTTATCCTGAAGTTTATGAAGACTTTTTTGGGTTGTTGCGTTCTTGGTATGAAAAAGCCAGAAGCCGCCAAAACTGGAAAAAACTGCGATTAGTTATCGCCCACGCCACTGATGTTTATATCCGCTTGAATATTAATCAGTCGCCTTTTAATGTAGGATTACCCATTGAGTTACCAGAATTAACTAGAGAGGAAGTTCAGGTATTTGCCCGACAATATGGATTAGCAGGAGATTCATATTTAGTAGACTCCTTAATGCAATTGGTAGGCGGTCATCCTTACCTGTTACAAATGGCATTTTCTCACCTCAAAAGTTATCCTGATGTGACCCTTGAGCAATTGTTAGTAGAAGCCATAACAGATGCAGGAATTTATCGCCATCATTTAAGAGACTATTGGTTGAGTTTGCAACAAGAACCAAAACTGATGGCAGCATTCCAAACGGTAATTACTTCTACAAAACCTGTGCGATTGGAAACAACATCAACTTATCAATTGCAGAGTATGGGATTAGTAAAGCTTGCGGGTAATGAAGTAGAACCACGCTGTCATTTGTATCGTAATTATTTTAGTGATGTTATTAAGCTTCAGGTGAATATAAATGTATTATAGCGTTTCCTCATCATATGAGGTACATCATAGTCCCCTAATCGCTTGTGGGGCTAAGGTATACACACAAGTCCTATTCGTCCTCAAGCTACTGTGAACTGTCAAGAATCGCCGAGGTTCTACCTCGGTGAGGATGTCAAAGTGGACTGAATATTAAAACATCGAACATTTCAATAGTGGGATGGGATGGAGGATTAGGGACAGTCTGGGACGAGGGAGAAGTTGTAACACTGTATGTGAGAGTGTAATAAGCAGCTTTTGCAAATCTTGCAGTTCCTAAATTTATATTAAAACTACCTACTTTCAGCTCACCAATCAAGTCATAAATATCTAAAAATGATGGGTTGTCTTCATCCCATAGCTTGACTGTAGCATTATGATTGAACTCATATGACTTGCCTAATAACCAGGTATCTCCCTGCTTCATATTATTCCTGAGTTGAACACGCTGGTTCCCGTCAGTGAAGACTTCCAGAAGAGTTTTGTCACCGCCGAAATAGTATTCGGTTTTATCACATCTGAGGGTATGGAGAATAATTTTACGAGCCATACAGATATAACTCCTTAAACGCGATAAATGAAGCTTCTCCAACCGTCAAAATTAGGTTTGACAGACCAGTAGGATTATTTAACTTCTGGGACTTGCTACAGTTGGGTTCTCAATCCCCGACGGTATCCCTTCCCCGGAGCAATCACCAAAATGGCTTTAATTTTGGATTTAAATATCGTTAGTTGTGGACTAAATAATATTTTTCTAGTATGTTTGAATTTTTCAATTAATATTTAAGTTAAAATCAGGACTTTTAAAACTCAGTTAAATTCAGTTAATTTTAGTTAAATTCAGCTACTTCATTGAGGTGCGGCTATGCAATGGCACGAAATCATGTGAGAATTAACACTGAAGAAGGTCTTAAGCGTGCCACCAAATATCAATGTTTGCCAAATTCAACGCCACCTATCGATATCAGCCAGGTGGTAGTCTCCCGCCTGATGATCCTACTTATGTAGTACGACAGGCTGACACAGAGCTTTACGAAGGATTATTAGCTCTTGAGTATTGTTATGTCCTCAACGCTAGACAAATGGGGAAATCTAGCTTACGAGTCAGGACTATGGATAAGTTGCAAACTCAAGGTATTGCTTGTGCTGAAATCGAATTAAGTGGGATTGGTAGCCAGCAAATTACGGCCTCCCAATGGTATGGCGGGATTATTCAGGAATTGGTAAGCGGTTTTAAACTAAAAATACATCGGCGCAGTTGGTTAAAAGAACGGGATGATTTATCTCCTGTCCAGTGCTTAAATGAATTTATTGAAACGGTCTTGCTGAACCAGATTCAGGAGAAGATTATCATCTTTATTGATGAAATTGATAATGTGCTGGGTTTGAAGTTTCCCACCGACGAATTTTTTGCCTTGATTCGCCACTGCTATGAAAGCCGAGCGATAAAACCAGCCTACAGACGGCTATCTTTTGCTTTGTTAGGAGTAGCTTCACCTTCAGACTTGATTCAAAACAAACATTATTCTACTCCCTTTAATATTGGCCGAGCGATTGAATTACAAGGATTCCAAATCAAAGATAGCGAACCTTTAGTAAAGGGATTAATTGGGAAAGTTAGTTATCCAGAAGCTATCTTAAAAGAGGTTTTATATTGGACTAATGGACAGCCATTTCTCACTCAAAAACTGTGTTGGTTAATTGTCAATCACTGCAATAACAACACAGAATCTTCTCCCCCTCAAGAGGGTGAAATAGCACAGTGGGTTGAGCAAATTGTCCAGAGCCAAATTATCAATAATTGGGAGACTCAGGACGAACCAGAGCATTTAAGAACAATTCGCGATCGCCTGCTTCGCAATACTCCCAAAACTATCCAATTATTGCAATTATATCAACAGATTCTACAACAGGGAAAAATCCGCTTTGAGAAATTACCTGAGTACCTAGAATTGTTCTTGTCGGGACTTGTCGCGCAACATCAAGGACATTTAACAGTTAAGAACCCCATCTACGATAGAATTTTTAATCTGGTTTGGGTAAATCAAAAGCTAGCATTGCAAATTGTTAATTCGGTCAATTCTCCCTGTTACCCAAGTGGTGCAATTCCTCTAGAATCTCCATTTTACATAGAACGAGCTGCGCTGGAAACTCAAGTTTGCGAAGAAATTAGAAAACCTGGTGCTTTAGTGCGGACTAAAGCACCTAGAGAAATGGGTAAAACTTCTTTATTACTAAGAACCTTGGATTATGCTACTCGTCAAGGCTACCGCACTGTTAGCTTAAATCTAGAACAAATTGACGACGTAATTTTGAATGATTTGAATCGATTTTTGCGCTGGCTGTGTGCAAATATCACTCGTCAATTAAAACTTGAACTGAAACTAGACGATTATTGGGATGAAGATATCGGCAGCAAAATTAGTTGTTCCCTCTATTTCCGTAATCATATATTAAAGCAAATTGATACTCCTCTCGTTTTATCTTTAGATGAAGTCCAATATCTCTTTGAGCATCCTTTGGTAGCAAAAGATGTTTTACCTCTATTTCGTTCGTGGTATGAGGAAGCTAAGAGAGAACCCATCTGGCAAAAGCTACGGCTGATTATTGTTCACTCTACGGAGATTTATGTACCTCTCCAGTTAAAGCAATCTCCATTTAATGTAGGTTTACCAATAGAGTTAAGCAGTTTTAGTCTAGAGCAGATTCAGCAGTTAGCTCAACGCTATGGACTCAACTGGACTAAGGGACAGGAAGCTACAGAACTGATGGCGATGGTAGAAGGACATCCATCATTGGTACATATGGCTATATATCATCTTAGTCGCGGGGACATTACCTTTACTCAATTCCTCGATACAGCAGCTACATCAACCGGAATTTATTCACATCACTTGCAGCGTCATCAAGTAATATTACAAGAACAACCTGAATTAGCAAAAGCATTAGATACAGTCATCAATGCTCAAGAACCGATATCTTTGGATGCAATCATGACTTATAAACTCAGTAGCATGGGACTGATCAAACAGTTAAGAGATAAAGTAATCCCAAGTTGTGAATTATATCGGCAATATTTCATATCCAGAAACAACAAACGATAGAGGAAATAGACAGAAATTTTTCATTTTTTTCTAGACTGGCAAAGCTTGTCGTACTTCTACGGGTTCACCAGTCAAGCTAAAAGCGCGAACTTCGGTGATTTTCACCTTTACTAATTGCCCTTTTAGTTGATTAATATCGCCAGTAAAGAAAGTCAGACGATTACCTCGGATGCGTCCCATGACCTGGGTTTTATCTTTGAGATTTTGGTCTTCTACCAAGACTTCCTCAATGCGTCCCATGTAACGCTGCGATCGCTCGGCTGCTTTGACGTTAACTAAATGGTTTAATCTTTGTAGGCGATCGCTTTTCACTTCTTCACTCAGTTGATTGTCCCACAATGCGGCTGGTGTACCTGGGCGAGGGGAATAGGCGGCGGTGTTCAACAGATCAAAACCGATATCTTCTACCAATTTCAAGGTATTTTCAAACTGTGCTTCTGTTTCCCCAGGGAAACCAACAATGGCATCGGCACTAATTGACGCATCTGGCATATATCGGCGAATAGTGTCAATAATGCGGCGGTATTTTTCGTGAGTGTAACCCCGCGCCATCACTTTTAATAGTTCGTTATCTCCAGACTGGAAAGGAATATGGAAGTGTTCGCAGACTTTAGGCAATTCTGCACAAGCTTTAATGAGTCTCTCCGTAAAATAACGGGGGTGACTGGTAGCAAATCTGAGGCGTTCAACTCCCGGCACATCATGGACGTAATACAATAAATCTGTAAAGTTGTGCAGGTGTCGCCCTTCTAGTGTTGCTCCTGGTAAATCTCGCCCGTAAGCATCAATATTTTGACCAAGGAGGGTAATTTCTTTATATCCTTGCTGTCCCAATTCTGCCATTTCGGTGCGGATAGCTTCCGGTGTGCGGGATTGTTCCACACCGCGCACATTGGGTACTACACAATAAGTGCAGCGTTCATTGCAGCCGTAAATCACATTTACCCAAGCTGTCACAGTGCTATCCCGCCGCGCTTGGGTGATATCTTCCATAATGTGGACGGCTTCAGTCGCCACAACTTGATTACCTGCAAACACCGACTCTAGTAAATCTTGCAGACGGTTGGCGTGTTGAGGCCCCATGACTAAATCTAATTCCGGTACTCGCCGTAATAGTGCTTCGCCTTCTTGTTGAGCAACGCAACCAGCAACGACTAAAGTTAAGTCTGGCTGCTCATGTTTGCGCTTGGCTTGTCTACCGAGGTAAGAATAGACTTTCTGCTCGGCATTATCCCGAATGGTGCAAGTATTGTAGAGAATCACATTGGCATTGTTGGGATCTTCGACAAACTCAAAACCCATGTCTTCTAATATGCCAGCCATGCGTTCTGAGTCGGCTTTATTCATTTGGCAACCGAAGGTAGTAATGTGATAGCGGCGTTTAGCAGTGGTCATGGGTAATTGCTGAGTGAGCGTGATGTTAAATATGCTTTATTTTCTTCTCTATTCTATTATGATTCAAAATTTAAAATGAATTTAGATAATTCATGTCTTTAGTTAGAGCTAATAACATAACTGCCGACAGTAGAAAAAAATATCAATGTATCTCAATATATGGTATTACGACAAAAAATTATAAAATGCCTAATACTTCTGTTGATCAAGAACAACATCTCCAGTTCAAGTGGAGCATTCCGCTTCCTTCAGAACAGTACCTAAATTATCGAATCGTCATCTATTTTTTCAGTGACGGGCTATGGATACCAATTAAGTATTGTCACTTATCTAAAGCAATTGAAATTTATCACACGGGAGTATTTGAAGCTGCTAAAGAACTTTTAGTCTTTCCTGTCGATTTAGACCCTAATATTTTTTGAGATAACCCAGATTCCGCACTACGTACTGCTACGCAAACGCCCACCCCATCTCTAATCTGATTAAAATCAAATTAGTTGGAGTAGTTCACGCTGGTTTCCAAGTGCCGTGGAAACTGTGGGGGATAACGCTGGGTAATTCAAGTTTGCAGACGGGTTCTTCGTCTAGGTGATCGCTATCATATACCCAAACTTCGCTACGGTGAGAATTGCCATCATATACCACTGTTAACAGCCAATCTTGGGCGAGAATGGGTTCTGAAGGGTAGCAGTTTTCGCCTAGGTTTGCTTCAGTGAGAGTTTGGGTCTTGTGGTCGAAGCGGGCGATCGCGTTTAATATTTCTTGGCTCATATCTGTACCTGTCCGAGATATGGACATATAAGTGTAACGTGAAGCTTGTCCTACATTGGGTTTTGGTACAAGGGGAAATTCACAAGTGCGGTCTAATAATGTTTCAATGGCTATCACTCTACCTGTTTGGGGTTGCAGTTGTACTCGCGTTAATGTGGTTTCAGCCAGAGTATGAGTTTTACCTGCGGCTACCTCCCTGAGATATTGGTTAGTTTGAAAGTCTTGATAACGGGCAAAATCTATAATGACACTGCCACTAGCATCAACGTAACCGTTAGCAAAATGCCATTGATACCAAGGTTCTGTTTTACCACGACTGACTAAGGTTAATGTCTCCCGGTCAAATACTAAAATCTCCGTACCTGATTCGGGTTGCCATTTCATCGAGTCGCTGTAAGTCTTGAACCCGAAAAGCACAGGAAAAATATTTATCTGCACTGGTGGCGCAAAAAAGATGAGATATTGCCCAGCTAAGACAAAATCATGAATTACTGGAAACCCTTCTAATGTAAACTTGGCTTTTTGCAGAATCTTGCCAGTAAAGTCACTCTTATAAATATTCAGAATGGCATTGATGCTGGGAGTAACGCCAAAGTTAAAAATTTCCCCTGTGTGGGGGTCAACTTTGGGATGAGCTGAATAGGGTACACCTTGATCTAGACCGCCTAAATTATCTAAACCTTGAGTTTCTAAAGTTTCGAGGTTTAGGGCATGAGGGTTATTACCTTCCCACAATGCTAAGAGTTTATCAGGTAACGCTAACACTGAGGTATTAGCAGCATTTTTTACCGGCCTGCGCCATTGATTCCAAATCGCACCGGGTGCAGCCATGCCATAATTGCCATACAAGAATTTCCCGGCTGCGGTTTCTGCTTGATAGCCAGTAGTCTGCACGTAGCGATAAACTGCACTAGCACCAGCATCGGTAAAATTGACTGCAAGAATTGCCCCATCACCATCAAACCAGTGTCCAACGCGGACACCACCTCGTTCTAGTCTGGCTGCACCGTTGCGGTAGAGTGTCCCACGCAAGCGATCGGGGATTTTACCAGAGATAATTGGTAGTTGCGTCAGGGGAAATTCTTTGGCTGGTTCTGTTATTGCACCTGCCCAAGCTTTTTTAGTTGACTTTTTATCAATTGTCTGCATCTATACTATTTCCTAATTATCATTTCTTCCCAAAAAGTTTGTAAAGATGTTGTCTAAGCGTCAACAGACAAAAGCTTTATAGGGATATGTACCCGAAAAATCTGAAAATCATTGTCAGTGGTGAGGATGCTGTAGCTTCGACGATGGGCAACTGCACAAATCAAAAAATCAGTATTTGAACCCTGGATGCCATTACTGCGGCAGATATTGAAAAACTCTGCGGCGAGTTCGTAGTCTTCAGGTATGAGTTCTAAATCGGGGAAAGCTCGGAGGTAATCCCGCAGACGGGTAAACTGTTCAAAACTGCGGATTCCAGAAAGAATTTCTTGGCGAATCCCGCCTAGCAAGGCAACCTGGTCGTCAGTGATTAAATTTTGCAATAGTGTGATGGCAGGGGAAGAATCAGGTGGCGTTCTTCGACGCAGAGCCAATGACCAAACAGAAGTATCAACAATAACACTCATGTTTGGTGACGTTGTTGCTTGTAGTCATAGCTTCCATCATAATCGATAGTGCCAAAGAGGTCTAATACTTTGAGCCGCTTACGACGTTGAATATATTCGCGAAGTGCTGTTTCCACCAGAGAATCAAGATTCTCCTGATCGTCAAGTGCTAATACCTCTTGCAGTAAGGCTTCGTTTATGTTGAGTGGTGTAGCCACAATCAATTTTGATCCAACAACTTATTAAATAGATGGTAGCGCACTCTCTCTTTTGGCTGCTTTCAAAAGTTAGGAGCGATCGAATACTCAACTAAGAACCCCTATCAATTAGTATAATTTTCTCAATCGCATATAAGCAGCACCCAGAATCATACCTGCTAACTGCATCCAGTAGGCCAATGTAGGTTGATTTACACCCGATGGGGGAATGTTTAAACTGCCTATACCATAGAATAACTGTTGAATAAACCACCAAAATAAGTAAAAATAAGCGGGTAATTGCATTGGGATATAGACAAAAATTAGAGGTAAAACACTATCTATTTTGGCTTTAGGAAATCTGATGACATAAGCCCCTAAAATAGCTGCGATCGCTCCATTTGCCCCAATCAGTGGTACTGTTAAACTCGGCTCTACTAAAATCTGTGCTAACCCTGTTAAAATACCCGTAATTAAATAAAATGCTAAATAGCGACCATGCCCTAAGATATTTTCTAGAGACTTGCCAAAAACCCACAAAAATAGCATATTGCCCAAAATTTGGCTAAAACTACCGTGTAGAAAAATAGCAAATATCAGAGAAAATAAACTTCCCACCACCACAACCCAAGCCGCCGGATTGACAAATATAGCATTATTTAAAGCTGTAGTAATTTGCCCTGGGACTAAACCACAATTCTGGATAAAAGCACCTAATTCACCACCAATTTCTAATTTAATTTCCCAGAAAAACATCAAAATATTAATACCAATCAACCAATAGTTGACAAACGGTTGTTTATAAGTGCGTAAGTTATCACTAATAGGAATCATTGAGATTAGTTATTAATCATTAGTTTTATTCTTGTCCCCAGTCCCCAGTCCCCAGTCCCCCAAACCTATGGCAAGATTGGAATCAGATTGCAATGCACTCAATTAGGTACACTGGATGCTAGGAAATACACTTGTTGGACGATACCAGATTATTAACCACTTGGGAGGAGGGGGATTTGGTGAAACTTTTGTGGCTTCTGATACCCATTTACCTGGTTCGCCTAAGTGTGTTGTCAAAAAGCTCCAACCTCAATCTAAAGATACAACTACTTTAGAGATTGCGCGGCGTTTATTTGATACGGAAGCTCAGGTATTATATAAATTAGGTACGCACGATCGCATTCCTCAACTTTTGGCTTACTTTGAGGAAGATGCGGAATTTTATCTGGTACAGGAACTTGTCCCCGGTTATAACCTCAGTCAAGAAATCACACCGGGAAAAACTTACTCCCAAGGGGAAGTCACAAAACTGTTACAGGAAATTCTCATCATCCTGGAATTTGTCCATCAGCAAAATGTGATTCACCGTGATGTTAATCCGCGTAATATCCTGCGGCGTGAGGATGGTAATTTAGTTTTGATTGACTTTGGAGCAGTTAAACAAATCACAACCCAGATAATTAATACCGCAGGTCAACCTAAATCTACTGTGGTGATTGGTACACCCGGTTATATACCAGGTGAACAAGCACAAGGAAACCCCAAATTTAGCAGTGATATTTATGCGGTGGGGATAATTGCTATTCAAGCACTGACGGGTTTATCGGCTAGCCAAATAGAACAAGACAGCGAAACTAATGAAATTATCTGGCGTAATCATGTGACAGTTTCGCCAGAATTTGCTGATTTTATCGACAAAATGGTTCGTTATGATTTCCGTCAACGTTATTCTACAGCTACCGCCGCCTTAGCTGCATTGGCAGAATTAACTCAACCGTCATCGCCTCCTCAAGCTGTAACACCAAATTTAGCACCCAAAAAAGTTAAATTTCTGCAAAATAAGCAAGGTATATTACTCAAGATTTTATTGGCAATCTTATTAATGGGTTTAACTGGTGTGGCGGCAAGATTTATTATTAATAGTGTCAATACTAATAATGCTACAGAATTATCTAATAAAGGTAATACATTTTTTGAGTTACAACGCTATGAAGATGCACTAGTAGCTTACCAAAAAGCTGTAAATATTAGACCAGATTTCCCTCAAGCTTGGCAGGGAAAAGCTAAAACTTTCACACAATTGCAGCAATATCAAGCAGCATTGACAGCGTATGATAAAGCCATTCAACTCCAGCCAAATTATCTAGAAGCTTGGACTGGTAGAGGTTTAGCTTTGCAAAAATTACAGAGATATCAAGAAGCGATCGCCTCTTTTGACAAAGCTTTAAAACTTAAGAATGACTCCCCAGAAATTTGGAATAATAAAGGCGAAGCTTTCAGTAACTTAAAACAGTATGACAATGCAATCAAGGCTTATAATCAAGCTCTAGTGCTAAAACCAGATGATTATATAGCTTTATATAATAAGGGTTTAATCTTACAAAATTTAAAGCAATACGAGGAAGCGATCGCAGCTTATAAAAAAGCTGTAGAAATCCAACCGAATTATGTAGGAGCATGGTATAATTTGGGTAATTCCCTAGTCAATTTAAAACGCTATGAAGATGCTATCAAAGCTTATAATCAAGCAGTAAAATACAATACAAATTATTACGCGGCTTGGTTATCAAAAGGGAATATTTTAATTATTTTGCGTCGTTATCCAGAAGCGATTGAGGCATTTAATCAAGTCTTGAAAGGTAATTCTAATAACTATCAAGCGTGGTATGGTAAGGGTTGGTCACTACACCAAAACCAAAGTTATGCAGAAGCCATAGAAGCTTATAATCAAGCCGCCAAAATTCAGCCAAAGAATTATCAGGTTTGGTATAGTTTGGGCAATTCTCAATACAATTTACAACAATACGAAAACGCGATCGCTTCCTATAGTCAAGCAGTACGCCATAAACCAAATCACTACGAAAGTTGGTACAGCCGAGGTAATACGTTGTTTAATCTGCAACGTTACAAAGAGGCGATCGCGTCTTATGATCAAGCTATTAAACACAAGCCCAATGATCAGCCTGCAATCAATGCACGGAATGAAGCCCAAGTACAATTGGACGCAACAACGCCTCAGCCTATAACTTTACCCACTATGCCTAATGCTGAGTTTACTATACCTGCATCCGAAAATTGATCTGGAATTTTGAATGCAAAAAAGGTCAACCAATTTTGGATTTTGGATTTTAGATTTTAGATTTTAGATTGACTGCACCCATAAAGGGATGCAGCTTGGGGATTTTAGATTGACTATTTGAGATTTTTTCCGCCCACAATTGGGCGTGGCTTGTACCAAAAACAATCCAAAATCCAAAATTTAAAATCTAAAATTCGGAGGGTCAACTTTTGGGTAGTGGTAGTCTAAATGTAAAAGTTGCTCCTTGTCCTTCACCGGGACTTTCGGCTTCAACTGTACCACCGTGTAGTTCGACAAAATGGCGGACAATTGCTAGTCCAAGTCCCAATCCCCCCTCGGCTCTAGTAGTCTTAGAATCGGCTTGGCGAAAGTATTCAAAGACATGGGGTAGAAATTCAGGTGTAATGCCTTTACCTGTATCAATCACCTGAATTTGGGCTTCTACTCCCACCTGTTCTAAGCGCACCTCTACTCGTCCGCTTGGGGGTGTGAATTTAACCGCATTCGAGAGTAAATTCCAGAGTACCTGCTGTAAGCGATCGCCATCACCCATCACTTGACCGATATGATCATCTAGTGATGTGTGTATGTGAATTGATTTAGCATCTGCGGCTAAACGCACTGTTTCTAGTGCGGCTGTAATTGTGGCGCGTAAATCGACTCGGCGAATATTGAGGTTGAGCTTACCCCGTAAAATTCGCGACACATCCAGCAAATCATCAATTAATTGCGTTTGTAATTTAGCGTTGCGTTCAATTGTTTCTAAAGCTTGGGTGACAATGGTTTCATTATATTTGCGGGTGCGGAGTAACTTAGCCCATCCCAAAATCGGATTGAGGGGAGTCCTGAGTTCATGGGAAAGGACAGTGAGGAATTCATCCTTGATGCGGTTGGCTGATTCAGCAGATGCACGGGCATTTTTTTCCGCTTCGTAAAGTTGAGCGCGGGCGATCGCTTGGGCGCATTGTTGTGCTAGCGTCAACATATATCTTTGGTCTTCGGCATTAAATATTTGCTCTGTCGCAAAGCTCAAAGCCAAAACCCCAATTGTATGCTGCTCAACTATCAGAGGAATACAAGCAAAGGCACAATTACCTGTGAGAGATGGCACATCAGCAATAATAGGGTATTGGCGAACGAAGGTGGCAATGTTTTCTAAAAAAATTGGCTCTCCAGTTCTAGCAGCTACCGCAATGGGAACATTAGCTGTGATGGGGAAACTAGACCAATTTTCTCTAACAGATGCAGGATAGCCTATGGCTTCTAATATCTTCAGGGATTTACCACCTTTCTCTAACAAGACAACAGAACCGCCTGAAGCACCCAAGGCGGCAATTCCTTGATTAACTACCACATCAGCCACTTGTTCGGGAGTGAGGGCTTCTGAAAAGGCCGCCGTGATACTTTGTAACCTAGCTGTGCGACTTGCAGCTATTTCTGCTGCTTGTTTTGCCTGTTGAGTTTTTTGGTAGAGTCTGGCATTATCAATGGCTATAGCAGCACGGCGGGCAATATCTGTGGCTAATTCTAAGTCTGGTGGTTGATAATATCGAATTGATTCGCCAATCACAAAAGAAATTACACCAAATAATTCCCCGTGTGAGTAGAAGGGAATCACCATCAAAGAACGCATTCTTAAACTTTGCAGCAGTTGCAAGTGTGTTTCATCTCTAGCCATCTCCACTAACAGAGAATCCGGAAATTCAGGATAAAAAACAGATTCTCCTTGTAGCAATATTTCGCGGAATGGATGTTTGCCCTCGCTACTAGCTGGATAGCGGCGTTGAATTTCCTCAAGGATTTGCAGCTTTTGGGGATTGTTAGCGGCGATCGCTACCCGTTTAATTGACCAGTCTGCTTGTAAAATGTCTACGGTACACCAGTCCGCTAGGATAGGCACTGCTAAGTTAGCTACGTTATTCAGTGTCACTTCATAATCTAAGGAGGCTGCTATTGTAGTGCTAGCTGCTACTAAAAAATTTTGTGTCGCTTGTGCTTTTTTGCGTTCATGAAGTGCAGCTTGCTTTTGGCTAATATCTTCGACAATCCCTAAAGCATATTGTATTTCTCCCTCATCATTCCCCACTGCCGATGAAGTCAGATTAACCCAAACAATAGAACCATCTTTACGGACGTATCGCTTTTCTAGAGAATAATTACTAATTTCCTGCGCCAACACTCGTTGAGCTTCATTCCAATCACTTTCCAAGTCATCAGGATGGGTAATGTCCTCAAAGTTCATCTGGATTAACTCGTCATGACCATAACCAGTAAGTTTACATAGTGCCGGATTGACTTGCAGAAATTGACCATCTAAGCCGACAAGTGCTATACCTAAAGCTGCCTGGTTGAACATAGCCCGAAATCTGGCTTCGCTTTCTCTTAATGCTTGCTCAGTCTGCTTCTTTTGGGTAATATCCAGTCCAGTTACACCTACTCCCAACAATTGCCCATCTGGTAAACACACTGGATAGTAACTGACAAGCCCACAACGATAAACCCCAGATGGATAGGTTTCTCCCATTACTTCTTGATTCAGCAATGGTTCTTTAGTTTCCATAACTCTATACAGAATCGGCTCTATTTGATTAGCCCATTCTGGTAATACTTCCCTAAAAGTATGTCCAATATGTTGGCTTTGCGGTACACCGTTGATTGTAGCCAATGCCTCATTAGCATAAACGTAGCGGAGTTCTTTATCTAAAAAAGCCAAGGCTAAGGGTGAACTGGCTAGCCAAGCATTCAACAGTGCTAAGGACTCTTCTTTCTGTTGAATAGCTTGTTGCAACTTCTGATCCAATTTCGCTTTTTCTTGCTCTACTTGCTGTCGTTGAGTAATATCGACTGCTGCACAAGTAATTCCCTGAATCTGATTATTCACTTTCAAGGGTTCTACCAGCAAATCATAATACAAAACTTTCCCCTGCAATATTACACACACTTCTTCCCGCGCAGAAACATCACTTTCTAGAACTCTACGCTTAATTGCCGTTAGTTGCTCTGCTATGGCAGGAGGAAATAACTCATAGTCAGACTTTCCCAATATGTCTTCAGCAGTTGCTTCACCTTGGGGATTATGAACCCACTGATAGCGCAAATTACTATCTTGTTGAAATACTACAATTTCTGAGCTACTTAATGCTAATCGAAACCGCTCCTCACTCACTTTGAGATTATGTAAGTTCACCTCATCTCTGCGTTTAGCATCCTTTAATGCAACGCACAAAGTAGTGAAGAGCAATCCTTGCAAAATAAACAAACCAAGTTTTACGGCATTAACAATATCCAAAGATAATTCATATTGGGGATGCAGAAAAAAATAATTGCTGAGTAAAGCTGATAAGCCGATTGCTAATAGTCCCGGATTCCCTCCCCCATACCAAGCACTCAAGATCACAGCACTAAAAAATAGTATAAAAGGCGTGCTACTCATTTCTATCCAAGGATCTAGTATCAGCATTAACGCCAGTGCTAACACAACTGTTAATACGGCAATGCTAAAGCGTGATAAAGAAGAACTAGCAATATACGGCATGAAAATTTAGGACAACCAATACTGATTGCAGAAGCTTTACATAACCTAAGCTAGTTTGCACGTTTTTGTAATTTATCTCCAGATAGATTCTTAGATCAGATCAAAAGACCTCTTTAGTTAGATGAAACTTTCTCACCGACTTAATTTTTCATGAAAAATATGTATTTTATAGTCAAAACTTATTTTTAATTTACTAATGTATAAGAAAAGTTTCTAGTAGTGAGGATTGTACTATTACCAACATAATAACTTGATATTTTCAGCGACAAAATAATATAATTTTCAAAAATAATAATGCTTATTACAAAGTCTCTACACATCCAGAGATATGCTGATGATCACAAGTCACTCAGCACTGATACCAATTTTTCAATATGTGCTGCATGATGGGTTGCCATTAAAGAGATTCTAATGCGACTTGTGGGGACTGTCGGCGGACGAATAGCAGGGGCAAAAATGCCGGATGCTTTGAGTTGCTGTCCAGCTTGCAGAGATTCTGTAGCACTAGGTAGCTGAAAACAGAGTATGGGTGAGTTGGATGGTAGTAATGTTAGGTGGGGTAATTGCTGTGTGAGTAATTGTTTTAAGTAATCTACGTTTTGCCATAATTGAGTGCGGCGTTGCGGTTCTTGTTGGACTATTTTCACGGCGGCTAAGGCGGCGGCCGTGTCTGCGGGTGATAATCCAGTAGTGTAAATCCAACTGGGGGCGCGATTTCGCAAATAATCAATCAAGGTAGCACTTCCGGCTATATAACCGCCTAAACTTCCCAGTGCTTTACTCAAAGTCCCAATTTGAATTAATTGCCTACCACTACAGCCAAAATATTCTACGCAGCCAGCACCGGTTGCACCCATTACCCCAGTTGCATGGGCTTCATCCACTAGCAGCATACAGCTAAACTCGTCAGCTAAATCTAAGAGTGTAGCTAAAGGACATAAATCCCCATCCATACTGAAGACAGTATCAGTCAAGATTAAGCAGCGACGGTAGTTTTGTCGTTGCTGAACTAACAGGATTTTAAGTTGTGTAGCGTCACAGTGGGGGTATTCTATCACTGTTGCCCCACTGAGGACTGCACCATTTTTCAGGCTGGAATGATTGTATTGGTCAGATAATATTAAATCTCGCTTACCTACCAAAGCGGCGATCGCACCCAGATTAGCTAGATACCCAGAACTAAATACTAAGGCATCTTCAGTTTGTTTTAAAGAGGCGATCGCTATTTCTAATTCCCTATGTAATTCCCGATGTCCACTGAGTAATCTAGAACCAGTGCTACCTGTCCCAAACTCCTGAATAGCTGCCACAGCCGCCTCTAGCAAGCGTTCATCCCCAGCCAACCCCAAATAGTCATTACTAGCAAAATTAATTACTTCCTGCCCATCTAAAACCACCATCGCCCCTGGTAGACCGGAGATTGTACGGACTGAACGATACCAGTCAGCTCGATGAATGGTTTCTAGAGAATTTTGTAACCAAGCATAGGGATCGAGCATATTGATATAATCGCTTTTTGGGGCATGAATTATAGATGAATATCTTGCTAACCGATCAAATCGAGCATCATTGAGTTACACTGCCTTATTTTCGAGTCGGTACAAAAGCAAATTGATAACTTGCCATATCCACCAGATACAGGAAAAAATTATTTTAATCTTAATTTAACAACGCATTATACTCATCATGAGTACCGATCCAAAACCAGTAATAATCATCTCCCTTTTTTAAAGCTAAAGCACGATATCCACCAGTTACACGCGCAGACCAAAGATTTTTGCCAACTTTTTTAAAATGTAAAGATGGATGGGATTGATTTTCCTGCCAAAGTTGATATCCTTTCTTTGCTTGTTCTTTTATATCCTTCGGTAGTTGAGCATAAGCTTCCCAAAAATCAGGAGTTGTTAAGGATTTCATCTATATCTTGCACCCGGGTTGCCGCAATATCGGCTTCAGCTTTCGCAATTAGTCGATCTAATTTTCCCGATGTCAAATCATTTTCGATTTGCTTATCCCACATTTGTTCCAAATATTCTTCCAGCCAAGCAGCTAGTTGACGAATATCATTTTCCGGTAGTTGTTTGATAACAGCTTCGATTTCTGGCAAAGTACCCATATCTGAGTCGATACTTCAATACATTTTCTTATTTTATCGTGTGGTGCAACAGCTTTCCTAACCTATACTTAGAAAATTGTGAATCATTGATGATAATTTGCTATAATCTTGCACTACAGTAGCCGTGGACTATTAAGCTAATCGTCATTCATTTTGCTAGACTGATTCGTTTGTAGTTAGGGCTACCCTAAGGGTTCTGCGAAGCAGTACAGCCCTGCTGCTATGCAACTTAAATGCTGATTACCTTAACTCACTTGCTCACTACTGCTGAGGTGAGCGATCGCTTGTCTGATCCAATCTTCTACATAGGCATCCTTTGGTAATCCAATATCTTCGCTGACTACGTGTAAGGCGTGGCTGACTTCGTGGGCTGTGTATCCTAGGGCAAATAAAGTCATTTGCACTTCTTCTAGAATACCGGGGGCTGGCCCTTCGGTGGCGACGAAGAAGCCTGCTGATTTGCGCCACTCGATTAATTTTGCTTTCAGTTCCAAACAAATGCGTTCAGCGATTTTCTTACCCACACCAGGGGCTTGAATGAGTATTTGGGTGTTAGCAGCAATGATGGCTTGGACTAAATCTGGTAATTCCAGAGTATCTAACAATGCGATCGCTGAGGCTGCACCTACACCACTCACAGTTAATAAGTGGCGAAATAAATCTCGTTCTGCTGGAGAGGCAAAACCGTACAGTAAAGGTACTTCTTCCCGAACTTGGTAATGGGTGAAGATTTGCACTAAATCGCCAGTTGTGGGTAGTTGTTTGGCTAACCGTTGGGGAACTTGCAAGTCATAACCCATCCCGTTGACTTCGAGAGTCAAAATCACTTTATTGCTGTTTTGGTTTTGGATACCGGCAACTATACCTTTGAGATAACTAATCATTATAGGAAACCAAAATACTGTAAACCTTCAAGAATTCCACCTGCACAAGTATCTTGTGCTAGGTAACGATGGTCTGCGGGATAATCGCTGTGCCATTCCAGTAACTCTGGCCGGGCGTTCCCGACTATGATTCCCCGTTCGTTGCCTACGGCAAATAAAGCAATATCATTACCTGAATCACCACAGACAACTGTTTGTTCTGCTGCAAATTTCCACTTTCGACGTAGAAACTGCATTGCCTGACCTTTATCGCTGCTACGCGGCACAATGTCAAGGTCAATACCGCTACTATAAATTAACTTTACATTTACTTCATATTTCTCTAACTCTGACTCAAGTAGTGGTATCACATTAGCCGCTACTTCTTGCTGGAGGAAAAAGCTAATTTTAAAGGGACGCTGTTCTGAGTCTGGTTGTGGTACTAACTCAGTAATTTTTTCGGTAATCGATAATACTAGTTCCCGATTCCAACCGACGGAGAGAATTTCTGACCAAGCTGCATCAGGAGTACCACTACCATCCAGATAAATTTCTGTACCTACGGATACAACTAAGCCATCCGGTTCTACAAGATTTTGTTCTTCTTGAAGTTCCTTATACAAAACAGGCGATCGCCCAGTAGCATAAACTATCTTTGTTCCATATTCTCGGCGATGCTCCGTCAGCATTTGAGTCAGTTGTACCAGGGCTGAGTCATTACCTACAAATGTGTGATCCAAGTCGGTGACAAACAGAAATGGTTTCATTGCTTTCATGATGATTTACTCCAAGTGATATGGTTGCCAAAATACTGAAAAATTTCGTATTTGTTAAGAATATTCGTAAGTTTGGAAGCCAAGGACTTAGAAGGGTCTCCTGACTTGGGGCGAGTGGCGTTTAAAGTAAGGAAACCCAACACCAATATCTATATCAGGTTGCTGAGATCCGTGTTGGGTTTGTCTGCACGCTACGAGAACGCAAAGCCTCAACCCAAACTACTAGCGGGTCTAGTCTAATTTGTTGGGTTAAGTAATCAATGACCATGATGAATTTTTGGTTTTTCACCTGATTAACCCAATATTTTAAGCTTGCCGCGCTACATACGACTAAAGCAATATTTTAGCCTTGCCCGCTTCTCATGGCGTGACAAGGCTAAAATATTGCTTTAAATTTTTGAGAAAATACGATAGAAAATGCTATAGAGTTTCGATAGGTAAAGGATTCCACACTTCCCCATACTTTTCTTTTAAACTTTGCCAAGCTTCCACTTGTCCTGGTTCATATTCTCCTGGTTTACCCCATTGTAAAAATGCACTCAAAGCAGGTTCTTGCTTTTCATCTAAAAAACGAATGGTGTAAGTTGTAAAATTGCCTCTTTTTGCTGTACCCGTTTCAAACTTTACTTGGGTAATTTTGTCCATGTTCAAATGAAATTCAAAGCCTTCGGTGTGCAGATTAGCATATTTACCTTTGGGTAATTCTGCATAAAAGAGCTTTTCTATTTTGCCTCTTGCTTCTAACACAGCCGCACTGCTAGTAACAATTAACCGCAGTGTTCCCAATTTTTCACAAGCTTCTAAAAATTCTCTCAAAGTAGTCATAAATGAATCTTTATCCTTGGTTTATTTGCAGTTTTACTAATGACTAATAACCAATAAATATTGACTATTTATCATGTTGTTCGTAAGCCGAGACAATACGCTGTACTAAAGGATGACGCACGACATCTTTTTGGGTAAATTCCGAAAAAGCAATACCTTCAACGTGCTTTAAAATTTGCAAAGCCACTGTTAAACCAGATTGTTGATTCATCGGTAAATCAGTTTGTGTGGTGTCGCCTGTAATCACCATCCGCGAACGGAAACCCAAACGAGTTAAAACCATTTTCATTTGGGCTGGGGTGGTATTTTGGGCTTCATCTACAATCACAAAAGCATGGTTTAAAGTCCGTCCCCGCATATAAGCTAGTGGAGCAACTTCAATGATTCCCCGTTCTATCAAATTAGCTACTTTTTCTTGATCGATGAATTCATAGATAGCATCATAAAGAGGACGGAGATAGGGGTTAATTTTCTGCTGCAAGTCTCCAGGTAAAAATCCCAGGCGTTCGCCAGCTTCTACCGCCGGACGGGTTAAGATGAGTTTTTCTACTTGGTTAGACAGGAGTGCTTGCACTGCAATGACAACAGCCAAGTATGTCTTACCTGTTCCAGCCGGCCCCGTGCAGAAAGTGAGGTCATGCTTTCGTATATATTCGATGTACTGGCGTTGTTTAAAGGTTTTGGCGCGAACTTCATCACCCCGACGAGTTTTTGCTAGGATATCTCGCTGTAATTCTTGCAATTCTCCTTGGCGGTGGGTCTCTAGGGCTTGGCGGGCTGTTAAAATATCGGCACTAGAAATATTATTGCCCTGAACCCAGATATTTTCTAGCGATCGCACTAATTGAGCAGCCAGGTCTTTTTGTGTGTCTGTACCAGAAATATGTAGTTCTTGCCCACGCAATACAAAGTTAGCACCTGTGTGCCGGGATAAGATTTTCAGATTTTCTTCTCTATCACCAGCTATGGCGATCGCACTCGGAATATTAGGCAGCTGAATTATTAAGGCATCTGCCATAGTTATTTTTTAATGGTGTGAGGGGCAATTTTTAACAACAATTAATTAATTTCCTGAGTTTTTTTATTCTCTCAAGATTATTTTTATCGTAAATTCAAGGGTTTAAGACCCCCTACATCTTATGTAGCACCAGTTTCAGTCGGGGTTTAAATCCCCATCTGTTCGCGTAGCGTGCCGTAGGCAAAATGTCTTTAATGCAAGAATTTTGAATTTTAACTGCTTCCCGGATTTTTTGGGAAGTTTCTGAGCGGAAGTAACTCCGACCGCTCAGGCTTCTGATTTATTTTTAACTTAGCGGGTGCGGGGTTTCACAACAGGTCTTGATAAGTTCTGTTGTTCTCGTGTTCGAGGAGTAGGCGATCGCTCTTGCTGGTCTTCTTCAAAAGACATCCCTTCCCGTCCTGGAGTGGTGTTGCCGTAGATATCCAGGTAAACTGATTGTTCAGACAGTCCTGCCGCAGCCGCAATTACTGTCCGAATGGCCTGAATATTCCGTCCACCTCGGCCAAAGACTTTCCCTTTGTCGGTACTGTCAAAGGCGATGCGAATCCAAACCCGTTTGAGAGCTTGAGAAATTTCACAATCAACACTTAGAGACTCTGGAGATTCTAAAAATGGTTGCATCAAAAACTTTACTAGCCCAACATAGTCAGGGCTAGCTGTTGCTGCTGTGGGATTATGATTCGGTTGTAACACTGACCTGTTCAAAGACATTGGCTTTTTTTAAGATGCTACGGACGGTGTCAGTGGGTTGTGCGCCTTGTTGTAATCGCTTGATGATGCCGGGAACATTCAATCGGACTTCATCGGTTCTGGGGTTGTAGAATCCCAGTTCTTCTAAAGGACGACCATCGCGGCGAGAGAGATTATTCATAGCGACAATGCGGTAGCTCGCTTCCCGCTTTTTACCGTATCGCTTCAAGCGCAATTTGATCATGATTGAAGAATTATTCTCCTGTTTGTGGATAATTTCAGGAAGCACCTATTTTGAATTCAGAACTTCCTAATACTGAAATGCTAATTTTAGCACTTGCCTAGGGTTTACGGCTATGAGTTAGTGGTCAAAAGTCAAAAGTCCAATGTGGCAACCCCTTTTGACTCATGACTATTGACTAATAACTAAAGATTCCCAAACCCTCTTTTCTTCTTATCTTTGGGTTTTTTCTTCTTAGTACCAGCACCGCTATTGTAACCCCGCCAACCGGGGGCGGAGGGGCGATCGGTCATACCACCACCACCAAACATTCCTGGCATTCCTGGCATTCCTGGCATTCCTGGCATTCCGGGGAAGCGACCTTGACCCATTTGTTGCATGAGCGATCGCATTTTTTGGAAATCGGCTACCAGTTTACTTACATCTGATTCTCTGTAGCCTGAACCACCAGCAATCCGTCGCCGTCTGCTGGGAGAACTGGCCAATAAATCAGGGTCGCGGCGTTCTTGGATGGTCATGGAGTTAATCATGGCTTCACAGCGTTTTAGCTGGGTTTCACCATGTTTGAGCTGATCATCTGAAAGTTTGCCCATCCCTGGAATCATCTTCATGATCCCACCCAGAGATCCCATGTTCTTTAACAGGCGCAGTTGCTTAACGAAATCTGTAAAGTCAAATTTTGCTGACAGGATTTTCTCCTGCATTTGTTCAGCATCAGCCAAATCAATTTCTTCCTGGGCTTTTTCTACCAAGGTGAGAACGTCACCCATACCGAGAATCCGTGAGGCCATGCGGTCTGGGTAAAAAGGCTGTAGGGCTTCGACTTTTTCACCCACACCCACAAATTTAATTGGCGCGCCGGAAATTTGCCGCACTGACAAAGCTGCACCGCCACGGCTATCACCATCCATCTTGGTGAGAATTGCCCCAGTAATGCCGATTTGGTCATGGAAGGTGCGGGTTAGGTTAGCGGCTTCTTGACCCGTCATCGCATCCACTACTAACAGAGTTTCATGGGGTTGAACGGTGGCTTTGATGCGGGCTAATTCCGCCATCATGTCTTGGTCAATTTGCAGACGACCAGCCGTATCGATAATTACTGTGTTCACGCCTTCAGCCTTGGCGCGTTCAACACCTTGGCGGGCAATCTCTACGGGGTCTGCATCACTTCCCAGTTCAAAAACTGGTACACCAATTTGTTTACCAAGGGTGATTAACTGGTCAATCGCGGCGGGACGATATACGTCTGTCGCTACTAACAAACAACTGCGTTCTAATTTTCTTAAATGTAGAGCTAACTTAGCAGTGGCTGTGGTTTTACCCGTACCTTGTAAACCAGCCATCAAAACTACAGTCGGCTGCTGTTCAACTTCTGCTAGGGGGACATTTTCTTCCCCCATCACCTGCACTAGCTCATCGTAAACAATCTTGATGAACTGCTGGTCAGGTCGCACACCGCTAATAACTTCCGACCCCTGCGCCTTGGCTTCAACTTCGCTAATAAAATCTTTGACTACTTGGAGGTTGACATCTGCTTCCAACAGGGCGCGGCGCACTTCCCGCAAAGCATCTTGAATATTAGATTCAGAAATTTTATCTTGTCCGCGCAGTTTCTTCCAGGCGGATTCTAAACGGTCAGCTAATGCGTCAAACATATCTTAGTTACAGTTATTGAGCCAATGGGGATGTCCGAATCACTGATCAGTGCGATTCAGGAATTTTTAATTTTTAATGTGCTATTTACCAGCTTAGTAGTTTTTTCCCCGACTTGGAATGGGAGATTGGGGACAAATCAAGTCAAAAGTCAAAAGTCAAAATTAAATAACTAGAGACTGGGGAGAATAACTAATAACTATTGACTATTGACTAAATCTTCTACAGCATTGGCTTGAGTTGGTAACTCAAGCGTTAAAACTTCGCTACCATCATCTGTAACTAAAACATCATCTTCAATGCGGATTCCTCGTACATCGGCAAATTGTGATAAACGTTCCCAATTAACGATATGCTGGTATTTTGCGTGATTTTTGGCATCATTTAAAATGGCTGGGACTTGATAAAATCCAGGTTCAATGGTGACTAACATACCTGGATAAAGGGGACGATTTAAACGTAGGTAGCCTAAGCCAAAGCGATCGCTCCTCTCTCTTCCTGCTTCATACCCGGCTAAATCCCCCAAATCTTCCATATCATGAACATCTAAACCCAGTAAATGCCCAATACCGTGGGGAAAAAACAGCGCATGGGCATCCATATCTACTAAATCTTGAGGATTCCCCTGTAAAATACCTAAATTCACCAAACCTTCGGCGATGACTGTGGCTGCTAAAAGATGAATGTCCCGATACTCTACACCAGGGCTAATTGTAGCGATACAAGCATCATGAGCCGCCAACACAATATCATAAACGTCCCGTTGCGTAGGTGAAAACTTACCCGAAACAGGCCAAGTCCTTGTGATATCAGCAGCCCAACCCATTTGAGTTTCCGCACCGACATCAGCCAAGAGTAAATCACCTGGTTGTAGGGGGTGGTGATATGCTTCGTTATGCAATACTTCGCCCTGAACAGTAACAATACTATTGTAGGAGGTAGTCATATTGTGGGCAATGATTACCCCTTCCATTGCGGCGCGGACTGATGCTTCGAGTGTGGCTTTGGGTGTGGCTATCATCCCGGCTTTGTGTGCCTCAACACTTACAGCAGCAGCTTTGCGTAACTCAATTAATGCGCCTGCATCGTGGGTGAGACGTAAAGTTGCGATCGCCTTTGCCAATTCTAAGTCTAATCCCTCAAGGTCAGAGGGTGAAGATATTTGTCTTTGCAGAATTTTTGACTGTACCAAGGTAGTCCGATAATTCTGCACGGGAATTGATGCCGCATCTTTACCCCGATGCTTCAATTCCGACATCGTTCTGGCAACATCCGCACCAATTTGCGCGGCGATTTCCTCCCGTTTGGGCATTTCTCCATGCCAGAGTGCGCTACTAGGTTCGGGATTATCCATGAACAATTCTAGCTTCCCAGCTTCTAGACGAATCGCTGCATTGGGTAAAGGCAAACCAGAAAAATACAGGAAATGACTGCTAGCACGAAATGGAAAGACATTGGCTGGAAAGTTGCGTGGGTTGCTGTGACCTGACCAGAGAATTACCGGAAAATCAATCAAACTGGCTAGTCGTTGCCGTCGATGCAGTAGAGTCTCAGCCAGGGAACTAGAACTGTTGTGGATTACCATAAATCAAAACTCAAACAACCTCTAGTTTCTATCTTCTTGTTTGGTATCTTCTTCTTGCTCATCAGCCTCATCTTGCTCATCACCCTCATCTTCCTCTTGATCTGTCTCGGTTGGTGATGGTTCAGACTCTATAGTTGGTCGTTCTATTTGAGGTGGAGATGCTTGTTGATTAATATCGCAACTAACTAAACCGAATACAACTAACCCCATACAAATAGTAGCAAAGATATTTTTGAAGATTTTTATTCCCCAGTTTTCTGCTTGATTGAACATAGTTTAATCATTCCTAAATACTACAAATTGAACTTTTGCTTTACTTTTAAACGCAGAGGGGAGGCAGCGCATTGCGTGTGTCCCCTGTTGTAGCAACTGCCATTGCGCGACGGTTCATGCAGAGGCATTTGTGTTGTATTTTGAAAAAGTTGGAATACTCTGCCTTTTTTACCTTGTTCGTCCTCAAATTCTCTAGATTCTTCTTCTAGTTTTCCCTAGGCGATCGCTTTAATGTATGTACTCAAACATAATTAAACACACTATTTTCCTATCACCTGTCACCTGTCCCCTGTCCCCTCTATTTACCTGACTACTTATGAGACAAATCATTACGCAGGTTGATGCGTTTACCGATAAACCCTTTGCAGGCAATCCCGCCGCCGTCTGTGTTTTAGCTACTCCCCAGTCTGACGAGTGGATGCAGAATGTAGCCCAGGAGATGAATTTATCTGAGACGGCTTTTTTACTGAAGCAGGATGATGGTTTTAATCTGCGCTGGTTTACACCTACAGTAGAAGTGCCACTTTGTGGTCATGCAACCTTAGCTAGTAGTCATGTGCTGTGGTCTGAGGGGCATTTATCACCAGATGAAACCTCACGTTTTTACACTAAAAGCGGTTTACTTATTGCCAAACGAAAAGATGAGTGGATTGAGTTAGATTTCCCGGTGACTCACTCACAAGCAACTATTGCACCTCCAGAACTCAGTGAGGCTTTAGGAGTATCGTTAAAATCAGTTGTACAGAATTACTTGGGTTACTTGGTAGAAGTTGAATCTGAAGATTTAGTCCGGCAGATGCAGCCGAATTTTCAGCAAATGAAAAGCTTGCCTCTGGCTAATGTGATTGTGACGAGTCAGGCCAACTCTGATTCTCAGTACGATTTCGTTTCTCGTTTCTTTGCACCAGGCTTAGGGATTAACGAAGATCCCGTAACAGGTGCAGCCCATTGTTGCTTGGCTTCATTTTGGCGCGATCGCCTCAACAAAGATCAATTCTTAGCATATCAAGCATCAAGTCGCGGTGGAGTAGTAAAAGTGAGTTATGGGGGAGGCGACCGCGTCTTGCTATCAGGTCAAGCTATTACAGTCTTACGGGGAGAGTTAATTAGTTAATTAGTCATTAGTTTTTCTCCTCTGCTCCCCTCCGAGTCCCAATCCGCGCATAAAAAAGTCAAAATATTAAAGGCAACTCATGTTGATCAATAAAAATGTCTGCTAAACAAACAGGTACTAAAAACCGCAGTCCGATGCAATATTCTGACTGGCCGATTGAACAGTTGCCGGGATTGAGTCAAGAAGAACAATCCCAACTACAAAACTGTGGAATTAAAACTACAGTTGGGCTAGTAAAACAGGGCAAAACTCTACAAGATAAGGTAGCTCTGGCGAAGAAATTACAGGTTAACCTTCAATATGTAAATAAATGGGTGGCTTTGGCTGATTTAGCCAGAATTCCTAGCGTAGGAACGCAGTATTGTGGTTTATTACTACACTCAGGTGTTGCTTCTGTGGCACAGTTGGCGCAGACTCCAACTCACAGATTACACAAACAGATTTTACGCTTGCAGGTGGCAACCATGCAGCGACGGGATTTGTGTCCAGCAATTGAGCAAGTTCAACAATGGAGTCAGCAAGCGAGAATAGTTTTGAGTGATGAGTGCTGAGTGCTGAGTAATGAGTGGTGAGTGGTGAGTAATGAGTGGTGAGTGATGAGTGCTGTTAGGCTTTATGTTTCAATCATCCCTGGATAGCAGTTAACTCCTATCCTCACAACTTCCTCAATTTTTTTAGCTAATGTTTCAAATGGAACTACTAAAGCTGAAGATACTGATTAAATTTACAGTTTTATGAAGTGTGCTGAGTAGGTCAATTGTTTACATCATAGAACTAAAAATTATGAAAAACTCTGTAATGGTGATTGGTTATGGTAACGACTTAAGAAGTGATGACGGTATTGGACAACGGATAGCAAATGAGATTGCTTCTTGGCATTTATCGTCTGTGGAATCCCTGGCAATTCACCAACTTACACCGGATTTATCTACTGCTTTGGCAAAAAGCAGAGGATATTTTACCAACTCAGCACTTTTCATAAATTCCGGTTTAGCAATTTGATTCACCCCTTCAGGAAATTTGTATCTGCTCTCTTACCCAAATCCGAAAATTCTTGAGCGTGGTATTTCTCCCAATGATTTTACTTTGATCAAGATATTGTGTCATGACATCTATTAAAGGCAATTGGGGGAAATTCAAGCTGTTTTGAGATTCTATATAAATGTCATCATGTAAAATATTAATTTGTAACTTACCGTTTTCAAAACGCCAAAGTTCTGGCACTTTTAGCGATTGATAAATATAGGTATGGGTGCGAGAAGTAATATCAATTTCTAAGGCTAAATCTGGAGGAGGATCTACTGTTAAATCTAGTCGCTTTTTACCACGTATTTTAGATTCATTGGTGATATAAAAACACTGATCAGGTTCTATCCCTTGAGCCATGAATTGATTCTTGAAGGTAGTAGAACCTAAGCATCTAAACTCAATGCCTAACTCCTCTAAAAGTGCTTTGACTAAATCGCTGATAATTTCTTTATTATCTTCATGTTCTGGCAATGGAGACATAATTTCTAATATTCCCCTATCATAAGCAATACGGGCTGCGCGGTGTTCGCCTAAATCTTCAAGAATTGTTTCTAATTCTTGCCAGGTTACATCTCGCAGCAATACTTTTTGTCCAGGTGGAATATAGATGCGCTTTAATTCTAATAACATCGTTGCCACTCTCAGAAACTTAACTCTAAATTAGCTCATTTGACTGATTTTGTTTATGTAATATTGTGATGCTAATGTAGTAATTTTTACGTCTAGAGTCAGATACACAGGATGAATTGATCAGGTTAGGATATTGACTAAATTAAAAATGTCATTTTATCTACTCAGTAGTTGTGATTAATCAAAATGCTGAAAGTCTGGGATATTCCCAACAAGCAACTGCATCTCAGCAACCATATCAATTTAAGTGGTTTGACTGGTTTTGTTTGTGGTATCCGCCCGGTTGGCTGATTTTATTTAATCGTCACTGGCAACATTATCACGCAGATCCTGATGGTTGGTATTGGCTAGAATATTTACTATTTTTAATTCCTGGGGGATTTTATCTAGCATTGTTGAGTCGGTGGTTGCGCTTAGGTTGTCGTTCACCCAGAACAGAAATTGCAGACTTTAATCCTCACTATCAACAGGCATTTCGGGAAGAAATTTTAGCTTTTATTGTGAGATATTATTTCCGGGGGGAATTGCAGCAAATTGAGAATTTGCCATCTACTGGTTCGACGATTGTAGTGATGAATCATGCAGGGATGTGTTTTCCCTGGGACTTTATTTGCTTGGGTTATTTATTAGGTGAAGCACGAGGTTGGACAGTACAACCTTTAGCGGGAGTATCATTATTTGATCATCCTTGGGTTGTCTGGTGGCTACCTCCTAAATGGTCACAGGTTTTGGGTGCTGTGCGGGCAGAGTTAGGTGATTTTGAACAGGCTATTTCCCAAGGTAAAATTTTGCTATATGCCCCCGAAGGTTTACGCGGCCCCCTGAAAGGTTGGGGTAAACGCTATCAACTGCAAAAGTTTGATGTGAGTTTTTTACAGTTGAGCGATCGCTATCATATTCCGATTCTGCCCGTCGTTTGCGTCGGTAGTGAATTGTTACATCCTTGGACTGTTAATATCAAAAAATTACAAAGACTATTTAAATTACCGTTCTTGCCTATCTCACCTTTAATGTTGGTACTAATGATCTTTCCCTCAATGGGTGTTTGGGCTATGAGAAGTCGGTTACGTTATTTTATTCAGTCTGTGGACACAGTAGACGCGATCGCATATCTTAATCATAATTCTAGTAAAGCGCGTAAAGCCGTGTATCAACGCACTAACCAAGTTCGTGAACAGTTACAGAATCAAATCAATCGATTATGCGAAAGGTTCTAAGGGCGTAGTGGAAAGAAAAGAGGGGTTAACAGGATACACCATCTTGTTCGGTACTGCTAAACTAGGTAAGTCCCCAAGAACCAATTACTATGCTCAAGCGTTCTAAGTTCGAGACAACACAGTCTCAGATTATGCACCGTTCGGAGGAACTAATTAGTGCAGCTTCCAATCGCTACCGCATTACGGTTCAAGTGGCAAATCGTGCCAAGCGTCGGCGTTATGAAGAATTTGAAAATGCCGAAGATGCCATGATGAAACCTGTGCTAAGGGCAATTATTGAAATGTCCGATGAACTGACACAACCAGAAATCATTGGCGAACTGTGAAATTAATGCTGAGGTGGAAGTGCTGTTAGCGTAGCGGTGCGTCAGCCTGTGCAGAGTTAAAGACAAAACTATTTGCTTTGTGCTTTCACCTCAGATATTCACTACTATGAACAAGCAAAAGTTTTTTTCTCATTCTCAGTTTATATTTGTGCGACTTAAATTAATTGCGATCGCTATCTTAACTGCCAGTGTAATATTATTAACTTCAGGAATAAGTATATTGCACATTGCCCCAGCACAAGCCCAAAGAATTAGTCCTAGTGATGTGTGGCAGGTAGTCTATGAAAAATTGCCTGATTTGCCCAAAGAAAACCAATATATCAGCAAAGAATCAGGGAAAGTGGCAGAAAATAGCACCCTAGCTAGCCGCTTGATTAGATATCACATTTACATCAAAGAACGCGCCCCCAATTATCGCCTAGATTGGAAGCTAACCTTAGCTGATTACCTGGATGCCAACGAAACCATGTATGAAACCACCTACCCAGGTAATGATACCTTAAGGCAGAACCCCTTAGAAGGCGATCGCACCACTATTAAAAGCCTCACCCGCCCCCAAAGAGATGCCCTAGTTCAAGTCCTCACCAACATCTTTAACCCCAATCCCTAACCCTCATGGAACGTCTAATTAAAAGCGGTGAAGGTTGGCGCATTGGCTGGAATCCCAACGCTAGCGAGTTTCAAGGGTTAGTAGGTACTGATGATTGGGCAGTTGAGTTAACCGCAGCTGAGATAGATGATTTTTGCCGCCTGTTGGCAAAGCTAGCCGACACAATGAAACAACTCACCGCCGAATTAATGGACGAAGAAAAAATAGCCTGTGAAGCCGAAAGCGATTTATTATGGATGGAAGTAGAAGGCTATCCCCATGAATACAGTCTGCGCTTCATCCTCAACTCAGGACGTTGTGTAGAAGGTCAATGGCCAGCCCCTGCTATACCTGGTCTATTGCAAGCTGCGGGAATGCTCAAAGTTTTTTGAACTTACCCCTTGATTATCATAAAGCTTTGCGATAATATAGTAATTCTGACCGGGGCGTAGCGCAGCTTGGTAGCGCGCCACTTTGGGGTAGTGGAGGTCGTGGGTTCGAATCCCGCCGCTCCGATTGATAAAATCCCTCAACCTGCTAATCTTGACTATAAGATTGGCAGGTTTTTCGACTTCGTAAATTCTAACTTTAATCAATAATATCTTGAGTAGCCGACAGCAAGCGTTTTCTTCGCCAATATATTGTTCAATCAAATCATCAATTTTTTGCCAACCTCTGAGGTTAAAATAACCTACGCAAAAATTTGTTTTGTAGGACACGTTTAGCGTGTCGGGTAAAATGGGAAGCAGTCGTAAATCAATATTGTCAAAGATACGTGGCATAGTTTATAGCTTTTCCGAGTCTGCGGAGGTACAAATTTATCTGCGATTAATTCTTTCTTTTTGTAACTCACTGATGCAGGAATCGCTATCAAGGAAATAGGTTTGCATACTGCTAGGTCGCTCGCGGTAGCGTTGCGTAGCAAAGAAAGCTACAACATAACATAGAACAACCCTTTTTAAACACACTTTAAGAGTTAGACTGATTGCATATTATTTACTTATCAAATCTATTTGATAATGTATATACCCTGATCTCTGGTTCTCCAAACATATGAAATTTAGCAGCTATCAAAATCTCAGTGTATTGATGCTTATCAGCTTGAGCTTCATCCAGTTTGCTGATGCTAGAACTCCTGTAGATCAATCATCTCGGCTATCTCAAGAGGTGTCAATTCTACGGGGACAGGGGTCACAAGGATTACAATTATTTCTCAAAAATCATGCAAGTCAACTGAATGATCCCAAAATTAGGACGGCTTTAGATACACTTTGCCAGCAACGAGACTGTTACGCTTCCCGTCTTTACTGGTACACTGACCTAAAACAAGCTAAAGCAGCTGCTCAAGCTAGCGGTAAACCAATTTTATCTCTGCGGTTGCTGGGTAGACTTGACCAAGATTTGAGTTGTGCGAATAGTCGGTTTTTTAGAGTCGCGCTGTACCCCAATGCACAGGTATCAAAAGTGCTGCAAGACCGTTTTATTCTACACTGGCAATCAGTACGTCCTGCACCAAAAGTCACAATTGATTTTGGTGATGGTCGCAAGTTGGAACGGACAATTACAGGGAATAGTATTCACTACATATTAGATGGCTCTGGTCGTCCTATTGATGCTATTCCCGGACTGTATGGGCCGAAAGCTTTTTTGCAAAAACTCCAACAAGCTGAAGTAGCAGCAAAAGAATATAGTAAACTAGCGATCGCCAACCGAAATCGCTTTCTACAAAAATATCATAGCGATCGCCTGCAAGCAATCCAAACCCAATGGACGGCTGATTTATCCCAGTTAGGGATACAGACTCCTCCCGCAAGAATGGCATCAATTAATACAACTCAGTCACCAAGAGCAGAAATAGCAGCTCCTTTGGCAATTTCTAAAATGGTAGTAGAACGTCCACTACTCAGGACTATCCAACCTAACAATAATAGAGATACGTTGGCAAAAATTACCGACGAGGATGCTTGGAATAAGATTGCTCAACTTTATACTGCTGATACCAAGCTTGATCAAAACAGTCTTGCTTTGATCCGAGCTAAAACTCAGACAGGTAATTTACAGGGATTAGTGCAAAATTTTGAAGCCGCAATGGCTTTAGATACAGTCAGAAATGAATATATACTACACAGCCAAATTCATCAATGGTTTGTCGCAGGTAATCAGACTAGTGATGTAGCAATACTCAATGAGAAAGTATATGCTCAATTATTTCTTACTCCTAGTTCTGACCCTTGGTTGGGACTTGCTCCCAACGACGCATACACTGCTATAGATAATGATGGTTTTCGTTAAAGATTCTTTTAGCTTACGCCGCAAGCGATCAAGATGATTGCAGTCACAAATAAAGTAGCGATCGCACCTTGAAAAGTGTAGCGACTTTGTTGCTCTTGATCAGGGTAAGGTGCATAGTACATTTCGGTTTCGGTAGCGTAGTTATTGAGTTGACCGCTTTCGTTGATGGTAGTGTAGATAATTTATTCTCCTTTTGTTGCCTTATGTAAATAAATTTAATACTAATGTTACGAATCATCGATAGGGATTGACATATTAAATTTAATACTATCAATGCAACTCACTTATATGAAAAACCCTGCTTTCTTTAAGAAAGCGGGGTTCTGGGTTTAGCTGATATTAGAAGTTTTAAGAAGCTTGAGATTGCAACTGTTCAAGTCTTGCCAAAACTTCTGCACTGTGAACAGAAGGATTAACTTTGACAAAAGTTTCCCGCAGCAAGCCTTGAGGATCGATGATAAAACTATGACGCATGGATAGAAAACCCAGCCAAGAACCGTAAGCTTTGCTGACAGTGCCAGTAGTATCAGCCAAAAGAGGAAATTTTAGCCCCTCGGAGTCACAAAACTCAGCATGAGAATCGATATCATCAGCACTGACACCAACAATTTCCACATTTTTCTTCAGATATTTTGGTAAATCTTGCTGAAACCGTCGTGCTTCAATGGTGCAACCAGCAGTGAAATCTTTGGGATAAAAGTAAAGGACTACCCATTTACCACGCAAATCAGCCAGGGCAAGTTCACCGTCACCCGTATTTGTGGGTAGAGTAAAGTCTGGTGCAGGCTGATTAATTGCTGGGAGTTTACCCCCAAGTGCATGAGCAGCAGGGGCAAAATTTAACCAACTAATCACAGCAAAAGTGAGAGCGATCGCACCAGCTAGAAGAGATAATGATTTGAGTTGCATTGAAGACCTCGTTTTTTTTCTTGTGGTATGCAACCATATTAATAACTTACATCAACTACCCACATGAGGAGAAAGTCATGAATACACCCATGACTAAAGTCATGCTTTAACTATGATTCAGGTAACTGGTAATAATTTTAAAACTAAAGTAGATATAGAAAACAGAATAGGTAATTAGCTATTTACTAATATTTTTCGCTTTAAATTAATAATTACGAATTAATTATGACTCGCCCCATCCAAGTTAATAATCATCCTTTTCGGTTTTTGCTGTATTTAGAATGGATATTACTAGTAATTTCTCTGATCACATCAGTATTGCCATATCCTTCACCGCGATTTGCCAGTAAATTTCCTGAACTGACAATTTTGAATCTCACAATTTTTGGATTAATGGGCTTGAGATTGCCCACTAGTAATAATATTATTAAGATTATCTATACCGCTTGTGGAATTATTTTAATTTTTATAACTGGGTTATTTAGTGGTAGATCCGATCGCCTATTTCCTTTTCTCTACATCATTTTAGTGACTCGTAGCTGTTTAATTTTTCCATTACCTGGACGTTTATCAGTTACATTTATTTCCTTTACTTTGTTTTTAACAACCCTATTATATCGAGTACCTCGTTATCCTTTACCACCAGCAGCGCAAGAAAGATTTCGATTTTTTACTTTGAGTTTAGCCTTAGTTTTTGGCTTAAGTTTAGTATTTGTCTTACTTTTAATGAATACTGTATTATCGGAACGAGAAAGTAGAGAAGAATTAGCGATCGCCAATGAAAAACTACGACAATATGCTCTGCGTATTGAAAATCAAGCTACTCTGGAAGAACGCAATCGAATCGCACGGGAAATTCATGATTCATTAGGACATTCGTTGACAGCTTTAAATCTCCAATTAGAAACTGCCTTAAAACTTTATCAAGGCAATCCCGATAAGGCACAAAGTTTTTTAGCTAGAGCTAAAGAATTAGGTTCTAAAGCTTTACAGGATGTCAGACAGTCAGTTTCTACTATGCGATCAAATCCACTTCAAGACAAATCTTTAGCACAGTCAATTGAGATTTTAGCCGAAGATTTTCAACGTTCAAGTAATATTATTTTAAATCGCCATATCAATATTGAATATTCGTTATCTAATGAAGTTAATACTACTATTTATCGGATAATTCAAGAGTCATTAACGAATATTTCTAAACACGCTAGAGCAACCGAAGTTAACCTAGAAGCAATTATCAATAGAGGAAGTTTATATCTGATTATTGAGGATAATGGTAGAGGCTTTGACCTAGAACAAAATACTACAGGATTTGGATTACAAAGTATGCGCGATCGGGCTTTATCTTTGGGAGGGAATTTTACAATCAACAGCGAATTTGGTTGCGGTTGTCAAATTACAGTTAATATTCCTCTAGGCAGGTTAATTTCATGATTAAAGTGTTATTAGTAGATGACCAGGGTTTAATTCGTCAAGGGTTAAAAGCTTTATTGGAACTAGAACCAGATTTAGAAATAGTGGGAGAGGCAGAAAATGGAGAAGTTGCTCTTAATTTAATGGCTAAATCATTACCAGATGTAGTCTTAATGGATATTAGAATGCCGATCATGGATGGAGTTGCAGCCACACGCGAAATTTGCAAGAAATTTCCTGGAGTCAAAGTTTTAGTGCTGACAACTTTCGATGATGATGAATATGTGAAAGCCGCCTTACAACATGGTGCAATGGGTTACTTACTGAAAGATACACCGTCCGAAGAATTAGCTGTGGCTATTCGTGCTGTGCAGAAGGGATATACTCAACTAGGCCCAGGAATTGTCAAAAAACTTTTGATTCAATTTCCAAATCTAGCACCTATTCAAACACCATCTATGCCACCCAGTTTAGCAGAACTTACACCTAGAGAAAAAGAAGTTTTACAGCTAATTGCTATAGGTGCTAATAACCGCGAAATAGCCCAACAGCTTTACATTTCTGAAGGGACAGTGAAAAATCATGTGACTAATATTTTAAATCGCTTGAACTTGCGCGATCGCACTCAAGCCGCTATTATTGCCAATACTTATTTATCATATTTAAATGAGTCCATTTGATCTCTAATAATCAAACTTATTCCTGTCTTAATGCTGCCATAATTTGCTGGGTAACATCTCTACCCCCACTTAAGTTAGTGAACACACATTGAATCGTATAAATTATACCCCAAGGTAGACCCCACCAACCCAAAAATAAAGAAATTAGAGTAAATTTAATACTCTTTTTTAAAGTATTTTCTCCCGATTTAATGAAATAGATTTCAGGACTACGTTTAAATGTTAAAATCACGATAGAGAAACAATAAAGAAAAACGACAAATTTAGCACCATTAGCTAACTCTTGATTTAATTCTTCTACCGTCATATCATCCAAACCGATGATTTTTGACATTTCAACCTCATTGTGTTATTTAAACAAATTCAAACATTCCTGTCTCAGCACACCTTTGGTAACTCGGATGTTTCTAAATGATTTCGCAATCACTTCTTCACAAGTAATATTAATTTGTGCCTGATTTATCGCCATTAAATCCGCAATTGAAGCACCATAGACAATTTCTGCCAAACCGCTCCAAACGCAAGCTGCTGCACACATAGGACAAGGTTCACCAGTGGTATATATGCTATAACCCTCTAAGGAAAAGTTGTTGATTTGAGTCGTTAAACGGCGAATAACGTTAATTTCCGCATGAGCGGAAGGATCGCAATCTCTCCCGACAGTATTGTGTGCTGTTGCCACAACTTGATTATCATTAACAATGACTGCGCCATAAGGTGCATCCCCCTGTTTGGCTGCCTCAATTGCTAGACTCATAAAATATTCTTGGTTCATATTAGCTTGGTAATTCAGCCAGATAATCAGTAAAAATACCATATTCAACTGGTGGTAGTGAAATATGTTGCTGAGTAGAAAACAAACCGAATTTTACTTAACAGACCTAGAAACACCCATTGGTAAAGCGATTAATTTAACAATTGCTACTTTAGTGCTATTGTCATCAGGTATTTTTGTAGTGCAAACATATAATATACCTGATGATATCCGCTTACAGTTGGATCTAATAGATAAGGTTATATTGATAATTTTTGCGATAGAATATGCCCTGCGTTTGTGGAGTGCAGAACATAAAATTAATTATATTTTGAGTTTCTATGCAATTATTGACTTAATGGCTATTTTGCCATTTTTTATTGGATTAGTAGATATTACTTTTATTCGCTTACTGCGGTGGTTTAGAATTTTACGTTTAATTAGATTTATTGATAAAAAATTTTTATTTGGCACTCTTAGCACAGAAGATGGGGTAATTTTTATCCGGATATTATTTACATTATTTGCCATCATATTTGTTTATTCAGGTCTAATTTATCAAGTAGAACATCCTGTCAACCCCACAGGTTACAAAACTTTTTTAGATGCTTTTTACTTCTCGGTTGTGACGATGACAACTGTGGGATTTGGTGATGTCACACCAACTTCTGAATTAGGGCGATTATTGACAGTCTTGATGATTTTGACTGGTGTTACTCTGATACCTTGGCAAGTAGGAGATTTAATCAAGGGTTTAGTTAAAAATGCTAATCAAATAGAAATAATTTGTGTGGGTTGTGGTTTGGCATTTCACGATAGAGATGCGGAGTTTTGTAAACGGTGTGGAACTAAGTTATCTAATAAGTAGCCAAAAGTTTTGTCAAAAAATTCCTTATCTCTGTCTCATCTGTGTCTCTATGGTTATATAAATTCCTTCTAAACTCAACCATAGGGAGGAAGTCTTTACCATTGAGAGCATCACACTAGTAAGTAATATCAATTTGTAGTTAAGAACATCAGATGTAATCTTAGGTTTGGGGTTTGCATCCGTAGCTTGATATAAGCAAATTGATATCCAAGAGATGGTTCGGGGGTACAGAATTATGGTGAAACAGTCTAACCCAGGTCTCCACGAAGAACCTCGTTATCAACCAGCACCTATAATTCCTCTTAAACAAGAGGAATCCTTACTTGATTGGTTGCAAAATACAGGTCGATTAGTGTCTTACCCATCTGTTGACTACTCTTACGAAGATGAGGTAGAAGAAGACGAAGAAGTGGCGGAGCTTGTGGATGCTTTTGACTTTGAAGCGGAAGAAGTCGAAGATTTAGAAATATAAAATCACCCACCAACAGCATTTAAGAGTGTTGGTGGGGAAATATAGTGCTGAGTTAAGAAAGATTTCTAAGTCACAGCAACTGCTGAAATCTCCTTTAGGA
>NZ_JAYGGZ010000012.1:0-30235 GCF_034931465.1 Anabaena sp. UHCC 0399
ACAATATCCAACCTCCCACCCACAAGAAATTTTAAGTTATCTGCCAAGGCTATTTGGTCTTGCAAGAAAATTCCTAAACTATCGCTTCTATTTTGGTTATTACGAACAACGTTGGTTAATGCTTCTAAAGCAGGTCTGGGTATGGCATTGTAAACGGGATTGAATACATCAATACTTGGTGTAAGTCCTCCTGGTAATCGCTTTTGAGTCCCGCCTGATGTTTCTCTAGCTAAGTCAACACCAAATAAGAGAGTATGATTAATTGAGCCTGTAGTAAACTTACCAACTACATCAGTTTGTAAGGTATAAGTTTCTCCATAGTCATCATTGGATCTAAAGTTCCGTGACAGAATACCTGTAGTTTCATTAAAGCTCACAGGTTCAGCACGATAATCAAAATCATCTGAACTTTGATATCGGAAAGCATTGCGTATTTTCCAGTTATCGTTAAAATTATGCTCTAAGCGATAGCTAAAACCTATTTCTTCAACTTTCCTCACATCATCTGGTTCGCCTAAAATCCGCTTTAAAGGAATGTCCAGAATACCATTACCAAAAGCTAAAAATCCCCGATCAAATGGACGCTCATCGTTGAGATAGTCGAATTGAAACGTTACGTTAGTTGCTTGTCCAATCTCCCATTTTAAAGTGGGTGAAATAAAGAATCGTTGAATATCTTGATTAAAATCACGGAATCCTTCTGAAGATTCATAAACGGAGTTGAGACGATATAACAAAGTTCTATCGGAGTTTATTGGCCCAGAAATATCAATACTAGGGCGAAATGTGGAGAAACTACCCACCGAAAATTCAGCATTGTAATAGGGATCTCTCAGAGGCTGCTTTGTAACTAAGTTAATTACACCTCCAGGCTCAACACCACCATATAAAACTGAAGCTGGCCCTTTGAGAACTTCTATCCGTTCAACATTTGCAGTTTCTCTAATACCACCTCGTCCATCTTTGAACCCATCAACCAAAATACCGCCACCAAAAAATCCCCGAATCCCCAGTTGGTCGATTCCTCCACCGAATCCACCATCTTGAATTACACCCCCAACATTCAGCAGTGCATCTCTTAAACGAGTAACTTTTTGATCTCTAATCACTTCTTCAGGAACTACTTGAATAGTCTGAGGAATATCTCGGATGAGAGTATCAGTTCTAGTTCCAGTGGAAGCATTGGGTACACGATATCTATTTTGCTCACCCGTGACTACCAGTTCAATAGGTGCTTCACTCTGTGCAGATGGTTGTTCTGGCTGGGTTTCAGTGCTGGGTTGTGGTTCTACTGGCGTGGGTTGTATCTGTGGTGTTTGTGTAGTCGTCACAGTTGGTACAACCCCAAACACCAAACCTTCATCACCATCAAATAACTCGACTTGCGGCGCACCAGTTTCACCCGTCACTGTCACGCGAACAGTATTTGCATCTAAATTTGTGACTATAACTTCAGTTATTCCCGCAGTTGGTTTTTCTTGGCGGAATGTATCACCATTAGGTAGGCGTAACTGGGTATTAGGTATATCTACAATGTAATTGTTGCCCTCACTTTTCACTACTGATTGGAGCTTATCACTTTGATTGGTTTCTAAAATTATATCAAGCCCCTTATCAGTAGATTGTAATCTTACTTGGGGAATCACAATAGGTGATTGAGCTAACAATTGTTTGACTTTGCTTGCAGGGTTCAGATTATCTGTTTTCTCCTGTGTGCTGCTGCTTTTTATCTCCTCAGCAATTGCGGGGATAGTAACTAAAATTCCGCTCAAAGTCGCGATCCAAACCAGTTGTTGTAGTTTTGACATTTTCCTCACACTCCAGTTAAATTAGTTGTGCAAAAACAAGTAAAAATCTTTCGACAAATGTAATATGTTCAACAAGACTATGGCTAACTCAGATATTTAAAAATGTCATCAAGTAGCTTATTAACTCCGAAAAAGCCAAATGTCCACCATCTATTTACTTGGACTTCATACACTTGACTATTTTGTGCTGCTTTGAGTGTTTTTAAAAGAGGATTTTTTAAAAAAGCTTGTGTCAGTTCTTCAGTATCACTCATGACAAATAAAATATCAGCATCATACTTATTTAATACCTCGATACTTGATACTAAAGTATCTTCTTTTTGGTTTGCAAGTGTAGGTATAAGCCTGATACCAACATCTTGGAAAACTTGATTATAAGTTTCATTATCTGAATATGTAGCAATAATACTTTCTGAAAAAAGATTAATCACTGATACTTCTATCTCTTTTAAACGATCGCCCATTAGCTGTTGCAATTTTTTAACTCGTTCGTTGTATTGAGAAATGACTTGTTCTGCTTTTTGAGACTCACCTAATACTTGAGCAATAAAGCGGAGATTTTCTTTGAAAGAGTAATTTAAACCCGGCAAATCTACCATAACTGTAGGTGCGATCGCAGATAATTCTTTATACAAACTTTTCTGGTATTCACGCATCAAAATTAAATCGGGTTTGAGCTTGATAACTCTTTCTAAATTAGGCTGATTTCCATTACCAATTATCTCGATACCAGCCGCTTCATCATTAGTGACACCACGAAATAAAAAGTCGTACTCTGGAAAATAACTGACTGTACCAATTGGTTTGATACCCAAAGACAATACCGGGTCTAAAAGACCAATATCATTTAATACAATAATTCGCTCTGGTTTGACAGGAATTCTTGTTTCTCCAAAAGCGTGTTTGACTAATTTTGTGGCGACAGGAAGAGGAGATGTAGATAAATCGTTATTACCTTGAATTGCATTTTGCGAAATATTACTATGGCAAGCTAAAAGCAAGACAACAGTAACAATCCCTAGCAAGAATAATTTGAGGTAACGATACACTTTAATACTTTCTCCTCTTTAAATTTCGGTTAAAACTCAATTGCAAATGAACCCACCAATGTTAAAGGTTCACCATAGTAGACACCTAAACGACCACCATCAGAACCATTAAAATAGGTTTTATCAAACAAGTTGCGAACATTTAAAGCAGCTCTCCAGTTATTGCGCTTGTAAAATACCGACGCATCAGTACGGACATAACTGGGAAGAATATAACTGTTGTCTAAATCTCCGAAGCGATCGCCTACAAAAAATAATCCCAGTCCAAATCCCAACCCTTGCATACTTCCTGCTTGAAGTTCATAGGTTGTCCACAAACTTGCTGCGTGTTCTGGAATATTATCGCGTCGGCGACCTTCTAAACCACTAGTATCTTTGCTAACAAAGGCATCAATGTAAGAATAGGATGCAATCACTTTCCAACCAGGGGTAATTTCTCCAGCAATGTCAAATTCAATACCTCGACTTGTCTGTTCTCCAGTTTGAATTTGGTCGTTGGGGTCGGATGAATTGGGATCATCAACGGTAACATTTTGCTTGCGGAGATCATACAATGCTAAAGTCGCGCTCAAATTGCGGGTAATATCAGCTTTCACACCTACCTCAAATTGTCTACCTGTTTCTGGTTTAAATGGTTCACCATTACCATTGCGACTTGTACCGAAACTAGGTTCAAAGGAGGTTGCATAAGATGCGTAAAGCGAGATATTTTCAGATGGTTGATAAACTATTCCTAATCGGGGACTAAAGTTGCTATCAGATTGGGAAAATTCTTCCCTTTCTTCGCCTAAACTACGTGTAGTGCGAGTTTGCTCAAAAATATCAAATCGCCCTCCTACTAGTAATTTGAGTTGGGGATTAAGTTCGATTTGGTCTTGGATATAAAACCCATATTTATCGAGAGTATCATCACGGAAGAAATTTAATATTCCTTGTTTGGGATACTCTAAACGAGCGTAAACTGGGTTAAATATATTAATGGATGGGTAAGTTTCAAAGTCTCCAAAAGTTCCATCTTGAGTGATTTTGCTATAGTCAAATCCAAACAGTAATTGATGTTTAATCGAGCCAGTTGAAAATTTACCCACCACATCTGTTTGGGTAGAATAAGCATTATCTCGACGCTCGGAAAAATAACTCAATCTACTTAATTCACCCGTTTCTTCATCGAGAGAGTCCCGTAAAGGATAGTAACGTGCTAAATTTACGAATTGAGCGCGGAAAGAATTTCTGATTGACCATTGTTCATTGAACTTATGGTCAAGTGAATAACCAAAATTAGTTACATTTATTTCCACATTCTGGAACGGTTCTCCTAAAAAACGTTCCCGTGGCAAATTTGCCGGACGATTACCTATTGCGACAGTACCATCATCGGCTGTCCGTGTTTCTTCAATCCAAGAACCATCTATAGTTAAATTTGTTTTATCACCAAGTGCAAAGTTGAATCTAGGAGCAAGAAACACACGCTCTGAATTTACAAAGTCACGAAAACTTCCAGCATTTTCATAGGAGGTATTAAAGCGATAAAGAGCAGTTTTACTGTCATTTAATGGCCCAGATAAATCAATCCCACCCCGATAGGTGCTAAAACTGCCAACAGTTCCCTCAACAGAATAAAACGGTTGAGTTAGAGGTTGTTTAGTAACCAAATTCACTAAACCACCAGGGGGTGCATCTCCAAACAAAACTGATGCTGGGCCTTTCAGAACTTCTATACGTTCAATATCAGCTGTTTCAATCAAGCCACCATAATCCTGATAAGAACGAAGTCCATCCCGAAATAAGTTTGCACCAAAACCACGTAAAGAAAGATACTCGCTGAAACCTTGATAGTAACCAGCATTAGTAGAACCGCTTACATTTTGCAGTGCATCTTGAACGCGAATTGTTCCTTGGTCTTTGAGGACTTCGCGGGGTATTACCTGAATTGATTGAGGGATATCACGAATAGGTGTATCTGTCTTCGTTGCGCTTGATGCTTGTTCTGCACGATAACCACCCTGTTCACCCGTAACTACCAGTTCAATAGGTGCTTCACTCTGTGCAGATGGTTCTTCTGGCTGGGTTTCAGTGCTGGGTTGTGGTTCTACTGGCGTGGGTTGTGTCTGTGGTGTTTGTGTAGTCGTCACAGTTGGTACAACCCCAAAAACCAAACCTTCGTCACCATCAAATAACTCGACTTGCGGCGCACCAGTTTCACCCGTCACTATCACGCGAACAGTGTTTGTATCTAAATTAGTAACTGTAACTTCAGTAATTCCCGCAGTCGGTTTTTCTTGGCGAAATGTATCACCGTTAGGTAGGCGTAATTGGGTATTGGGAATATCAACAATATAGCTATTCCCTTCACTCTTATTTACCAGTTGCAGTTTATCTGATTGATTGGTTTCTAAAGTTATCTCTATCCCTGTCTCTGTAGCTTGGGACTTGACACCTGTGATTTGAATGAGCGACTGAGCCAGCCATTGCTTAATATTGGTAGCAGGTTTTTCTGTCTCATTCAATTGAGAACTTTTAGATATTGGTTTTTGGTTATCTTCAGCCAAAACAGGGACATTTATCCATACCACAGCCAAAGCACTCATCCAGGCTAGTTTTTGCACTTGATTATTCAACATCACTCTCATCACCACATAAATCAGAAACTAGGGACTAAGAAAATAAATCTCAGTACCAATCAATACCCATGCAATTAATTAATAATTACTATCAAGAAGATTACAGGAAAGTTCTGAGATATGGGTGAATACTATGATCACTAGCCGGAGTTTTTGCGATCGCTACACGGAGTTTTTTGATTTATGGTGTAATCACCTGATTATATGATTGATAAATGGTAAAATTTAACCAAGCTTTATCTCCTGCATATCAACTAGGCCTATTCTCTCGCCCGTGATAAACGCGTAAAATCACAACATCATCCTCAAGAATAATGTAGTGAATTACAAAGCCCTATTTACCAAAAGAAACTAAAAGCTTTCGCAAGCCTACGATTTCATCTAAAATCGCACCTCGACGAGGACTCTGCTGTAGACTCTCGCCCGAAGAAACAATTGCTTGTACTGCGCGAGAAGCTGCATCAGCATTATTAAGTTTTATAAAGTTGTAATGACGATTTAAGTCATCAATTGCAGTTTCTGTCCAAACTATCTGGGACATGGGCGTTCTGCATCAGTTCCTAAACTGTCTGCCCATTCGCGCACAAGGTTATGCGTCACTCCTGAACCTGTACGACGGTATGCTTCAAGAGCCGATTGACTTTGCTGCACCATTTGGGCTTCAGTCAGAGGTTGAAAGTTTAATGCTGCGTCTATCTCACCGTACTCTAATGATTCTTCTGTAGTTTGAGTAGGTTGATTTGTGAGTAACCGCCCAAAATCTTCTAAATCACCAGAGGAAGCAGTCAGCCATGTTAATAAGAGAGCTTTTACCTGTTCTCCGGGTAATGTCTCAAGATGCTCTAAAATTTGCTGCCGAATATTGTTTGCTGTCACAAGCTGTCAATTTAGTATTTTTGTTTGTAACTATTGCTAGACTAGCATGACCTATTATTCAGCCTGACAGTATGGCTATGCTTACTGCATATTTTCGCAGACAAATAATATGTTTATTGATTGATCGCTACACGGAGTTTTTTAATCTTTGTCGTTTTTCGTTGAGATAAATTCCCGGATTTACGCCAAATTTACGCCGGAAGGAAGCTGCAAAATAGCCCCGATTAGCAAACCCTACCGCTTTTGCGGCTTCTGTTACCGTTAATCTACCGGCTGCTAGCATTTGGCGCGATCGCTCCATGCGACAATCATGGAGGTAGCCAAACACTGTTGTCTCAAACACCTGCTTAAATCCAATTTTCAGCTTATTGTCATTGATTCCCACCATCCGCGCCAACTCCATCAACGAAGGTGGCTGATCTAACCGCGTCAATAAAATTTCACTGGCGTAATGGATGCGCTCAACATCCTCTGCATTTAAAATTTTGCTAGTTGTCTCCACTGTTTGAGTTTCCAGGAATTGATCAACCTGAAGTGCCATCAATTCCCAAACTTTGCTTTCCAGATACACCCGCTTTGTGTTTCCCTGATACGGACAGCCTAACAGTTGTTGTAGTGCCATTTGCATTGCAGAGGTGGTTTTTCCGTAACGCTCATAGTATTTTTGATCTGATTTACGGATTAATGGTTGCAAGTTTGCCGGTAGTTCTCCCATATTCCCAAACCACTGGCAAAATAACTCAGGTTCTACATGAACACTCACCGAGGCGATCGGTTGCACTGGTGAATGTTCTAAACTTCCCCCCAATGCTAAACCGCTACCAAAAAAGCCATAACTTCCCGCTTCCACACCTGAAAGCTCAAAAGTGTACTCAATCGGATGTTCTCTATCAGAGGATTTTGTCATCACCTCATCATGCAATTGATAGTTGGCGATATCTAAATTTAATCCTTTTCGTAAATCGATACACCGAATGTAACCGTTTCCCAGTTTCACAGGATACTGATAAGTTACATCAAATCCATCGGAGGTATCAGGTGTGGGTTGAATCTGCTCACTCTCGTAGATGAGTTCGTGGTAAGCAGATTGGGAGAGGGTGAGAGTCATAGGGTGATTGGCTGCTGGCAACATTGCAATAGAGTGCGGTTAATTGTCAGCAATTGGTGATTTTAATAAGAATTACTTGCAACTATTAAACCATAAATCGTCCCATCTTATCTGTTGTTAATCAAGGTTTGAAAAAATCGTAGAACGAGAAATATTAATGAAAGAGGGATGGCATTGGCTACAATATCAAAAATCAAGACGAATCCTATCTCAAGATAAAATTCATCAAGAATGGGCAGATGTTTGGATTAATTTCTCTACAATTGATGGTATGAGAAGCGGCAAATATGAAGTCAAACCGGAAATAAGCGGTTCGGTTATGTGCTGCTTGTTATGTGGAGTCGCCTTGTCACAAAATTGAGGATTATTATGTTAAAATCTTGATTTCAGCCAAAAGCAAAATATTTTTTGATAAACTAACGATCTTCACTATAGAGAAAAACAAAATTATTATCTATCTGTATATCCGGATATAGAGTAGTCAATTCTTCTGTTATGTGGCAATGGTAGTTTTCTATAGGAAGTTCAATGATTTTATTACATATTAATATAGCAAAAAAATATTGAAATAATGAAATACTACGAGGAATATTTTTAGATGAAGTCGAATTAATTTCTTTTTTTATTTTTTCAATAATTTCTTGTATATTATTTTCTTTCTTAGCATCGACAGCAAGACGATATAAGTTATCACAAAAACGGTTCATGTCCTTTGGTTGTAGTTCATTAGGAATTTTACCATTTTCAAATAGCTTGTTAATCTCACTAGCTAATTTACGTTTGATTTTTATATCAGGATAATTATTTTCTTGAATAATAAGAGATGTTTGTTCAAAAGCAAGAATAAGCGTATCTAGTTGTTCAACGTTTGCTTTAATTTGTGCTGCTAGACGTAATCTTTTCCAGTCTATTTCAGAACTTTTATATACTAAATCATGAGTTGAAACTGACCAAGCGTGTTCAAAAGCACTTTTAATTTGAATTTCAAAAGTAATATTATAAATACTTAATTCATTATCTGGATTTAAAGCGTCAATTTTTTTGATTTGAGCATATATTCTAGTCGAATCAAACTTGAAAATATCTGGTGCTTTTTTATTTTGTCCTCTTTTAACTGTTCGTATATTCTTAAAAGTATTGTTGCAAAAATGTATCACTTCTTCTTCATGAGACAAAGTAGGTATTATAATAGTGCAAGCAAATAAATCGTCTAAATCCGACCATTTTTTAAATCTACCTGTTTCAATTTTTTCCGCAAGAGATTCAACAGTTTTAATACGCGAAGTAAAAGCATATCCTTTGCTTTCACAAAAGTTTACTAATGTTGATTTAACTCTATCTGCAAGTATTTTAACAAAAGGACTATATTCATTATATTTACGCTCTAGTATAGAAGGATAGATCATACATCTAAGTTATTATCAGTTTAGATTTCCCTGAATTACAGATTTCATAATTCTAATTCTAGTTTTTCTTGTGCCTGCATCTGTAAATGAGGACTTAACCGCTTCATAGTAGTCTAGAGCATTTTTTTGATAGCTTGTTAATGAATCTTTAGACTGATTTTGTAATGCTGAATCTCCTACTATTTTCAGAAAATTATTAATTCTTTCGCCAATCTCTTTAGATATTATCAAGCTGTTTTCATTCTCACGATTTAACTCAGAAATAGCACCAAAAAACGAGTAAAAATCAGCTTGATTTTTCAATCGCGTTTTAGATAAATTTATATCTTGTGATGAATCTAAGATTTTTTTGATGTCTTTAACTGTATTACGAAATTCATTTTCAATTTCTTCTTTTACTTCCCAATTAATATCTCGATCGCTAAATGCTTTATCAAGATATTCTTGATTATAAGCTCTAACACCTTCTTCTAAAAAAAGTAATAGTTGAGCAACCATTTCAACATCTTTCATTTGTTTTTTGGCTCTTCTATCAATTGTTGGAAAAGTTCCACCTAAATGCTCGAACATCCAGCTAGTTAATTCTTCTACCGTAGTAATAAAATCTCCGTTAAACTTTGCATGACGAAGTTCTTGAGGCGTTAATTTAATTACATTACGATTTATACGATCAAATATATTACTAATTATTTTTTCATCAGATGATGGTACATATTCTATAGCAAACTGATATTTCCAAAAATTTTGTTTATCTTCAGGATCTAAATCTTTAAAATATTTACCACGAAATCTTTCAATCGTAGCTTTTTCATAAACAAGAAATTCATTGTTCGCAAATTCAAACAAAGTAGATAATCTTTGTTTGCCATCAACTATACTAACTTTGGATACTCCTTCTGGAGTAATTTCTTGATATATAAATATTGCAGGTGCAGGATAGCCATTAAGTACAGTATCAACAAAAAAATCTTTATAGTCTTGATTCCAAACACTACGTCTTTGATAAGGTGGATCAAGCTCAAGGAGTTTTCTATTATAGAGATCCCAAAACCAAGAAACAGTTTGAAAGTTAATTGTCCTACTCATTAGATATGTTTAGCATATAGTATTGATTGAGATGGCCTTTCTTGCACATTCTTTCAACACCTTTGACACGGGTAATTCTATCGCATTTTGATTAGACTATCAGCTTTTGTTCCAATCTTCGATAAATCACATCCAACCACACCGGAATCACTGGTTTACCTTCAACTAAGGAAGCGATCGCTTTTTCTCGGTCAAACTCCACAAGGGAAAGCATTAACCCTGTTCCTCCCTTGGTAGCTTTTTCTCCTACTGCTCCCAACAGCATAAAACGCTTCCCTTGACCAGATTTAAACAACTCCGGCTCCTTGTCTTTCAAAGTTTTGACCGTTTCACCAGCCAAGCAGTGGTCAACTTTGTCGGTTTTATGCCAGTGCGTAGACGCGGAGCGGCTTGTCGAAGGCATCGCATTGGTGAATTACTATAAATCATGGCTGGCGTTAATGAAGCGGTTGCAGTCACAACTCGATAGCAAAACCTATCGTAAAAAATGGCATTACTCTGTTAACAGTAACAAATAGTTAGTTAATGTACAAAAGGCGACAGGCGGATTTGAACCGCCGGATGGAGGTTTTGCAGACCTCTGCCTTACCACTTGGCTATGTCGCCGCGCTCACAATTACCAATAATAACAGATTTTGCTCTAAATTAACATCCCTTGTTTGGGGAAATTTTACCTTATTTGTACCAATCCTGGAAATGGATGATGGTATCGCCAAGAAATTATAGATTTACTTGAATAACACTAACATCTACACTTCTGTAGATGAGTGTCGTAAAATACAAAAAAGCAAAATTTCTATCCTAGGATAGATGAAAAACCCAACCATTGCTTGTGTCAAGCATTTTATACGGGAAGTTTGCTGTAAATTGCGTAAAATTGCTTAATCAAAATAACAAGCATTTTACTTTATAAGTATGGAAATAAAAAGTAAATCGTGTTATTGATGCTCTTAATGATGTATGTACTAGCAAGCTAATTTTATTACTTTTTTAGATAATACTATTGTCCCAAAAGGAGAATCAAATATTAATACGCATAAATCCCTAACCGTAAAAATGAATCAAGCTTCTCCAATATCGGTGGCGCAAGTAACGGATATACATTTGTTGGCAGCAGAAAATCACCAACTGCAAGGGATACACACTACAGAATCTTTCCAAGCAGTGATAGAACGGTTACGAGAACTACGAGATGAACTAGATTTACTGCTACTGACTGGAGATTTGTCTGATGATGGTACGCCTCAATCTTATGAAAATCTGCAATACCACCTGAATTTACTCAAAATCCCGACTTATTGGCTACCAGGAAATCATGACTGTGCGATCGCAATGGATAAAATTTTAAATCTAGGAATGCTTTCCCGACGCAAGTCTTTTCTACGAGGTGGTTGGAATTTTATCTTGCTGGATTCGTCTGTAACTGATAATTGGCATGGTTATCTTTCAAATACAATTCTAGAGTGGCTGGAATCCGAATTACAAATCCTAGGCAAAAATCCCACTTTAGTAGCCTTACATCATCCTCCTTTTCCTGTGAACTCTGCTTGGCTAGATGCAAGTAGGCTCAAAAATCCTGAAGATTTGTTTGCTGTTCTAGATCGCTATCCCCAAGTTAAGTTAGTCTTATTTGGTCACATTCACCAAGAGTTTCGACACCAGCATCATCATGTTGAATATCTGGGTAGTCCCTCAACTTGTTTTCAGTTCCATTCAGAAAGTCCCACTTTCGCTATTAATCAAGATTTTCCCGGTTTTCGTTTGTTAAAACTATACCCTGATGGCACATGGGAAACTAGGGTTGAGCGAATTCATTATCCTTATCCTCTCAAGTCAGCTGCGACAGTCTGAGATGAGGGAGTAGGGAGTGGGGAAGAATCACCTACTCAATAATCAAGAATCAGGAACTAATTACCACTTCATCAGCGAAACTCTGCCAACGCACGAAGTAAAATGGCCCGGCTACAGAACCCCAGAGATGTTCATCTGTCTCTAAATCTCGTCCTCTATCAAGACTGATAAATTTCTCTTCGTTAATCTCAAATTCATTATCTAAATAGGTTTTTTGTCCTTTACGAAAGACGATACAACCTTTGCCTGGTTCGACTTTACCTTTGAAACTATTACCAGTCCACTCTACAATCATGTTACAGCCTGGTAATTTTTCCATATGGTCACTGTTTAAGGCTTTGAGACGTTGTAAGTCACGGGATGCACCGTAGAAATTTTCTTCTTGCTTCAGAGTATAGTTTTCAATGTGGATGCCATCGCCTACAATATCTAGCTTTAGCACCCGCAAGCGATAGGGATCGTTGATTGCATAGTCGTAAGCCTGTTCAACAAAGAATCCCACTCCTGATAAAATATCCCAGGGTAGGGGACGCATACACACGCGAATATGAGCATACAAAGGTGGATTTTCAAAAGCTTGTGCTTGATTACTAAAATCAGCAGCCATCCAACGCGCTAAGGTGGCGATATCCGTAGAATGAGTCACGTTGCTTCGCTCCGAATTCAAAATTCAAAATTCAAAATTAACAATCCCCATAAATAAATTGAGGTGCTAAAAAAATCTCTGTAAGCATTGTAAAGGTTATTGGGGACTGGGAACTGGGGATAATTATCGATGGTTTATGCGTCAAACTAATTTGCAGTTAAAGTTGTTAGACATAGATGCCCAATTCCCCATGCCCATATATTTGTAAAATATTTATGCTCAAACGTTTCAGTATAATTATTACAGCAGCTATAATCTGGCAATTTAGCAGTGATTTGACGCTGGCGCAGAGTAAAAATCCTCTACAGGCGGATAAATTCCCACCTAGTCCCCTAGAAATCACTACACCAGACCCACTTTTACCAAATTTGCGCGATAAACAGCCTTTAAGTCTTCTAGAAAAACTGAAACTTCAGGCGGCGTTAGATGAGTTAAATCAAGAGGCGGCGGTTCAATTGCAAGCTGGAGATAAGGAAGCAGCTTTTGAGATTTGGAATCGGGAGTTGCGCTTGCGTCGCTATTTGGGTACTGTGGCTGAGGTACAAGCATTGTCAAGAGTTGGTGAGATTGCTTGGAATCGTAGCGATCGCCAACAGCTATACTACATTACACAACGCTTGCAGGCAATTCAAAAGCAGGCACAACCCAAAAAAGCTAAAACTCAAGCCAGTGTTGATTTAGAGCTATTACGGGCATTAGGTGCAGCTTATCAAAAAGTGCGATCGCCTCAACCTGCCATAGAACTTTATAACCAAATTTTGCTAGAGGTGCGACAACAAAAAGATACCATTGCGGAAATTGATACTCTCCAAACCCTGGGAAACTTAAATCTGAGTTGGTTTAATTATCCCCAAGCCGCCACCAACTACGAGGAGTTGTTAAGTTTCGCTACCTCTAGGGAAGAACGCCAGGATGAATTAACATACCTGCAACAGCTAGCTTATATCTATCAACAAGCCAAGCAGCCGCAAAAATCTATTGATGTCTTGAGTAAGCTCAAAGAAATTTACTCCCAAAATGATAATCAGATACAAGTGCCAACTTTGCAAATAGCGATCGCAGCCAATTACGAAACCCTCGCTAAAGAAAATCCTGCTTTACTCCCAGAAGCCTTTAAAAACTATCAAACAGCTTATGTCACAGCTTGGGGATTGCAACAGTATGCGCGTGCAGCTGAAGCATTGCAGAAATTAATCCCCTTATATCGTTCTCAAGGACAAATTAATGAGGCTTTAGAAACTAGCAAAATTCTCTTAGAAACAGAAGCAAGAGCCGCTAATTATTATGGGATGATGCAAGCTTACGACCAAATGGGACAATTATATTTAGAAAATAAAGACTATCCGCAAGCACTAACAGCTTTTAAAGACGGGTTAGAGTTAGCAAAGCAACTCCAACATCAGGAAGCATACTTTACTCAGCAAGTTGAAAAAGCATCCCAGGCAAGTTTGTAAATAAAAATGAAACCACAGATATAAACAGATAACTCATCGGCGTTTATCTGTGGTTTCAAAAACAAACCAGGATTTTTAAAATAATTGTAATGATATGGAACATATTTTACTGTGAGCAATGAGACAAAAACCCTTTTGTAGATATGCCATAAATCGTGTCTCTACAAATTATTAACAAATAAAAAAGTTTGTAGTGAGGACTTTAGTCCTCAAAATAAGAATGGCTCTTCATTACTTAGTATGCTAATGCTAAATTCATCTACGCAAAAGATTGAATCTCTTGCTAGGTAACAATAGAAGCCTTTATTATTAGCATTCTAGAGTCAATTTATGATGCTTAACTAAAGGATACAAAAGAACCATAAGGACTAAAGTCCTCACTACAAACAGGTTAAACAGAGGTGGTTTCTACAGTGTCTGATACTTGCACCAACTCATACAACTTGACTTCAAACTTCTCCATACAAGCTGACCAATCATATCCCAAGATAGAAGGACGAGCCTGTTCAGCCATAGCTGCTTTGAGTGCAGGATTTGAGAGAATATCTATCACCTTTTGAGCAAAATCTGCTGGATTATTGGGTTCAGCTAAAAAGCCATTATGACCAGGAGTTACTTGTTCTGAGGTAGACGGTGCTAAGGCTGCAACTACAGGAGTACCAGAAGCCAAGGCTTCGTTAGTTGTGGTGCAGAAGTTTTCTGTGACGGAGGGATTGACAAAGACATCCGCACGAGCAAACCAACCTAACAATTCTGTACCGTGAGACTCACCCCAGATAGTAATACCTGAGCCAAACTTTTCCGCACGTTTGCAAATTTCTGCATCTAGAGGGCCACTACCCACAATCACTAAATGAATGTTGGGAATTTGAGCAGCAATCAGAGGATAGACATCTAGGAGTTGTGGGACATTCTTTTCGGCGGTGATGCGTCCGACAAAGAGGATAGTTGGTCTATCGTCATTAGGGATGGGGTTGTGACAGATATTACGAGGGTGAAATTTCTCGCAATCAATACCCTGATAGGGGACATATTCACTCGGTTGGCATCCTAATTTCTGGTATTTAGCGAGTTGTTCACGAGAGGAAAAGATATTCAGATCATAAGTTCGGCTGATTTGCTCCACCAAATAAGGGATGAGCGGACTCAACAACTTAAAGAAGACATTCCCAAAGTAATATTTGATGTAAGCCACAATATCTGTGTGGAAGACCGAAATAATCGGGGTTTTAGTCCGCCGTGCATACTCCACACCCACCGGACGACCATAACCTTGGATTAAGGCTGAATATAAGCCTCGCATTTGGGCGGCTTCTTCCACCACAATGATGTCGGGTTGGAAATCAACTAGTAACTCGGTATCGCTCCAATGGCGATAACTCAAAGGTTGGGGTAGAGACTTGTAGAATATCAGTGGCTCTGTGGGGAATGAGAAAGAAGAGAAATTGGGATAAGATTTTAACTCCTCTAACCCAGGCATGGGGCGATCGCCTACTTTTTTGGGATACTGATCATTAAATTGCGGATGGACTAAAAATACTTCATGACCCTGTTGTAGTAACCAACGCGCCCTCTGGTGAACTGCAACGGAAACCCCGGTCAAAAAAGGAGAATACAATCCTGAAAACAAAGCGATGCGAAGCTTTTGCTTATTCATAATTCCATCGAAGGTGTGTATCTTGTCTCAGCCAGAGGTGTTTGTAAGGTGATGCACTTCTACTGAGCAAGTTGGATAAGAATTTAGGATTTACGCATCGATATAGAGATTAAAGAGTTCACAGAGAAATTTGGCGATCGCTTGGTTGATTTCCTAGCTGATAAGGGCGATATTCCATCAGATGAATCTGCCCAGCCCCTTTGACTTCATAGGTAACACCACGCCAATGCACTATGGGCATATCGAAAGACCGAAACATCGCTAACCCATAAACCCATTGAGTTAAGGGCATACCGATGATCATCTTCCAGATGATTGGCCAAGAGAATTCCGTTACTGGCTTACCTTGGGAACGAATTATTGGCTGTATGCTCATCTCCAACAACAACGTCAGCATGACTGACGCCAGGATATAAATCCCATACCAGATAAAGGCGATCGCAGCTGTACCTCCTTGTCCGGTAAACCAAGCCAGGACAAACACCACAACTAACAAATTCGGTAGCAAAGTCGTCAACACTGCCTCAGCCACCACCCCCGGCCAAAAAGGATGGTAAAGTCGAGAAGTCATTATTTGACGTTGCAACCAATACCTTAAACTAGGTAAATCAGCCTCTTCCTGATTCAACATAATCAAAGAAGGTACAAACTTGACCTGGAGGTTATGTTGACTCAAGACACGACGAACCATCGTGTCTTCGTCCAAGGCTTCTCCCCACTTATCCAATAGTCCCGTTTGGTGTATTACCTCTGTTTTTATAGCCAAACTACCACCCCAAGGAACGCCGTATAGATACATCTGGACGATCGCCGAAACGTTCCAGATGTAACGAACTAACGAACCCCAATACGTACCAGTGGTTACATACCAACGGTTTCCCGTTGTTGCTCCTACGGAGGGATTATTTAAAGGTGAGACTAATTCCCGCAACCAATTAGGGTGAACAATCGTGTCAGCATCTACCAACGCCACAACCTTGTAAGAATCGTCTAGTTCAGATAGAGCTTGTAAAAGGGAACTGCACTTGAGACTACAGGTTGATCGGATGTTTCGTAAATGACTGATTTGGTAATTAGTTACACCCAATTCACCGATAGTATCGCTGACAACTTGCCAAGCTGGATCATCCTGACTATCGATAATCAACTTCAAATTGTACTTTGGATAGTTTTGCTGAAGTAGCGATCGCAAACAATCCGGTAAAAACGGGTCAGCACCACGTAAACACAACACCACCGCCGTTTTCGGTAACTGTTCATCAGGCAAACTTTTAGAGCCTGAATTTAAACTCCCCAAAAACAGTAGTACGAAACCCACCTGAACAACTAACCAAGCCACCAAAAATTTCGATATCGATATCACCAAATCATTCATTTGTTGATGACCCTTACATGATGTATCAATCAAAGAGATATTTTGCTATCCACAGGCTGATCTAAAAAATCGTAGGGATGGTATTCCACCAAACGAACATTCCAAGGGCCTCGAATCCGATAGACAATCCCCCGCCACTTCACCGTTGATATCCACACAGAAGAGAGCATAGCTAACCCATATACCCACTGTGTGACGGGAATAGCCAGCAACATCCTCCCCACCATCCCCATTGATAACTTTGTCCCTGGCTGACCTTGGGAGCGAATCACCGGCTGTAAAGCCATCTCCATCAATAGCATCAACGACAGTAATCCCAGAGTGTAAATGCTGTAGGATTTAAACAATAAATCTGCTACCTCCCACTGAGCATCACCTAACGATAAGAAAAACAAAACAATCACTAAAGTAGGAAACAAAATACTAGAAACAGCTTCACTCACAATAGCTAGCCACCGGGGATGGTACAGGCGCGAATAGAGGATGAGACGTTTCACATAGTCGATTATCCCCAGCAAATCGCACTCTTCACGATTCACCATAATCAACGAAGGTACAAACTTCACCCTCAACCCATGTTTTTTGAGGATATTGTGCATCATCAAATCTTCACCGAAGGCTTGCGCCCACTGTTCGACAATTCCTGTTTGACGCAACACCTCTGTTTTCAACGCCAAAGTCCCACCCCAGGGAATACCAAATAGGTACATCTGCACAACTGAAGCTATATTCCCTGTGTAGCGTACCAACGAACCCCAATATTTCCCTGTGGGTACATACCAACGATGACCTGTTGTCGCCCCAACTTTAGGATTATCTAAAGGACTAACTAATTCTCGCAGCCAATTAGAATGAACTATGATATCGGCATCAACAAAAGCTACCACTTGATAAGAATCATCTAAATCAGAAATAGCTTGAATCAAAGCACTACATTTAAGGCTACAATTGTGGCGGATAACTCTTAAATGACTAATATCAGCATTAGTTACTTCTAGTTGCTTGATAGTATCCCCAGCAATCTGCCAAGCTGGGTCATCCTGACTATCAATAATCAGCTTTAAATCGTAGTTGGGGTAATTCTGTTTTAACAACGCCTCAATACAGTTGGGTAAAAAAGGATCAGCCCCGCGTAAGCAAAGAATTACCGCCGCTTTAGGTAACTGTTCATCAGGTAAAGTTTTTGTCCGCGATAATCGCACATACAACAAAAACATCAGAGAAATAAAGACCTGAATCCCCAACCATCCCAGCAAAGACCTAAACAAAAATGCTGCCAAATCTCTCATGACATCTATAAGTCTCCGGCAAATTTCGCCATCTGTAATAGTTGAGAGGAAAGACTAATTCGTAATTACAGTTCGTAGTAAGGACTTTAGTCCTTCTTTATCAGCACTAAAATGCTTACTACAAACCATCAAAAAACTAACAAAGTTCTAGCGATCAAGCGAGTATTTCAGAGTAATATTAACAGTTGTATTTTTGCTGACAGCAAAACTTGATTTATTGAACTTGGGTGTACCTGTTTGGATAGATACAGTAGGATTGTTAGAAATCCCAAATCCTTCCTTGGGAATGCCAAAGAAATCAGAATCAAGTTTTTGATTACCGTTTTGATCATCTACAACAGCTACGGCATAAGTACCAGGCTTTAAGCCATAGAAATGCTTAGTAAGTGACTTACCTGTAATGCGAGTACAACCACTTTGCACTTCACTGGTGTCACTCATTGGAAAACCTTTTTCGCTAGCGTAAACTCTCATGCAAATCTGGCCTTTTTGATGCCGGATACCGTTAACTACAACACTTAACTTAGCTGTAGGTTCTGCATTCAATGGTCGAATACAAGTGAAGCTCAATAAAGTCGCTAGTAAAAGATGATTTAATCGAGCAATCTTCAACATATTGTTGTCCTCATTAATAGATAATTTTTGACTGACTACTTTTGTTCGGAAGCGATAAATCGCGTTTCTACTCCCTGTGTTTGCAGTGGGTTATAATGCAATACGGTTCAGTTAAGTGAATAGTAGGTTGGGTTGAGCGATAGCGAAACCCAACAAAGTCTTGATAATCTTGGGTTAGCCGATGGCAAGCCCCTCCGGGTCTACGTTTCTCAACCCAACCTGCAACAGTTTTGTTTTTAGCCTTAACTGAACTGTATTGGGTTATAATGCCAAATCTGCCAAAACTGTCGTGCTGCTATCAGCAAATCTTTAAGTAATAAAGACTCCTTTCCTCTGAGTTTCTGATATAAACTGATAGCGCAACGGATATAATCATGTAAACTCATTTGCAACAGACATACAAAACTTCTATTACCATAGCTATGGGCAATGGAGCATTGAAGTAAAATCTCCTTTGCTCCCCTGAACCCTTATTTAAGTAGTTTTTGGATATCTGTCTTTTCTAGCCATGTTTTGGTTTGATGCAGCCCTGTTTCTAAATCAATTTTTGGTTTGTAATCTAACAAGCTTTGAGCTTTAGCAATAGAACAAGCATAGGGACGACTCATAAAATCTACTGACTCTGGTAGAATATCGGCTTTTTTACGAAACAGTTTTTGCCCTTGATGACGCAGTTTTAAAAACAGTTTGATTTCATCTTTACCTAAAGACATTGGTGCAGGTAAACCTTCCATTGCTGCTAGGCGCATAAAATATTCTTTCCAGGAAGTTACTTCTCCATCGGTGATATTAAATATTTCACCGTATGTCTGTTTTTCAATTGCCAAAAAAATGGCATCAATGAGATTATCTACATAGACATGATTAATTACACCTGGCCTATCATTGGGATAGGCAAATAACTTTTGTCGCATGAAGTGAATTGGTCTGACAACCCAAGGTAAGCTTCCCGGCCCGTAAACATCGCCAGCACGAATAATAATCATGCCGAAATCTGGGGGAGAATTCAGAGGTAGAAGTTCAGCTTCGGCGGCAATTTTGGTTTCACAGTAGGGGTTGTCGCTACCGGAGAGTGTACCGGATTCCGTAATGCGATCGCAATAATCAAACCCATACACTAAAATACTGGAAAGATGCACAAAAGTTTTCACCCCAGCACTTTTGGCAGCTTTGGCTATATTCACTGCACCGCCAACATTCACTTCCTGAAACTGTTTGATAGGGCCAGCTTCTTCGGTAATTTGTGCTGTGTTTAAAACAATGTCTACTCCCTGGCAAGCTTTTTTAGCAACAGCCGCATCGGTGATATTCCCAATAATTACTTCAGCCCCCAATTTCTTAGCTGTGTCAGATTTATTAGAACTTTGCAGTCCACGCACCTTCATTCCCTGTGCTATGGCTAACTCGGCTGCACGCAAGCCGATAAATTCATCAATTCCAGTAATTAGAAGAGTTTTGTCTTGTAAATTCATAGTTCAGAGTTTATTGTTTTACTAAAAGGGAGTAGGAGAAAGAATTTTAGATTTTAGATTAAATCCCAATCCAAAATTAAAAATTGAATTGCCCAATCCCTAAAAAATATCAGCCGGGTCTGCGGAACGCAGTTTGTTAATAGCAAGTGCGCCTGAAGTGATGCACATTAAAACGGCGGAAACAAAGACAATTAAGGCATTATTCGCCGTCATCATAATGGGTAATTTTGTAGCTGCCATTGCAAAGTCATACAAAGCGATAGAAACTAAAAATCCTGGTATATAAGATAACAATGCCAAGATGATAGCTTGTTGAAAAACCACATTTAAGAGATAAGAATTGGGATATCCAATAGCTTTTAATGTGGCATAAGCGATAAATTGTGTGGCAATATTGCTGTAGAGAATTTGATAAACAATTACCACACCTACAACTGAAGCCATTGTCAGCATGAGGTTCAAGATAAAACCAATTGGTGTTCTAGCAGACCAATATTGTTTTTCAAAATCAATAAAACCTTGACGAGTGAACACCCTCACATCATTAGGTAAATTAGCTCGCAAATTTTCTAAAACTGTTTCTTGATTGGCATCAGCTTTCAGGGTGATGATACCTATATCTATTTTTTCGACGGGGCGCGTGTTGGGATTAATCCGCAGAAAAGTTGCGTCACTGACAATTAAGTTACCATCCACACCAAAGGAAGGGCCTAAGCTAAATAAGCCACCAACTCTGACTTTATATCCTCTTGGCCCATCAAAGGGGAAGATTTCAATTGTCTGTTCGGTATCTCCTTTGTCAAAATTCGCTGCAATGGGGCCAAATTCTGGTCTTGCATCCCTATCAAATAACATGACATCAGGAATTTTCAGCTTATCCAAGTTTTGCTCAATTTCAGGAATATTTAAGACAGATTTGCCTGGGTCAAACCCCATCACATATATAGAGTATTTCTCACCAGTAGCAGGGTTTTTCAATTTAGCAAATTGTAAATACATGGTGCTAATTGATTCCACACCATCAAAACCTAAAGTTTGGTACAAACGAGTTCGAGAAAAACTTTGATTTGATGTCAAAGATTTATATTGAGAACTTACTAAAAATAAGTCCCCTTTAAGACTTTGGTGTACTGCGGTAGCACTAGAATAGAGAGCATCTTGAAAACCAAGTTGCACAAACATCAGCAAGACAATGAAGGCGATACCAGCTACAGCCACCAAAAATCGAATTTTTTGTTGGACTAGCTGTAGCCATGCCAAAGGAATCTTAAAATTCATGGCTTTTTATTAATGAGGAAATGGGGATAAGGGGCAATGGGGAATGGGGACAACTTTTTTCTGCCCCATGTCCAATGACTAAATCTGAATAGCCACATCAACCTGTAAATTTGTTAACCGAGATACACGTTGATTATCTGCGGGTTTATCGATAGATACTTTAACTTCAATGATTCTGCGGTCTGTGTCAAAGTTGGGGTTAATGCTAAAGATGCTTTGTTTGTCAACTTGCAACCCAATTTCCTGAACTGTTCCTTGCAATTTACCGCTAAATGCAGGACTAGTAATGATTACTTTTTGACCTAGCTGAACCTTTTGAATATCGGTTTGATAGACTTCTGCAATGACATACATTTGAGAGGTTTTACCAATATCAGCAAATCCAGTGTTGCTAATAACCTCACCTTTTTTGGCATGAATTTTTAACACTTTGCCATCGATAGGAGCTTTAATATAGGTCAACTCCTGGTCAGCTTTGGCTTGTTTGATAGCTGTTACAGCACTCTTAACTTCATTTTGTGCCAACTCTACATCTACAGTCCGCACTTCTTGAACGCTGTTGAGTCTGGCTTTGGCTTCTTTGATTTGGTCGGCGAGGGTGTTTTGAATCCTGCTGAGACTAGCTTTGGCTTCTGTTAGTTGTTGCTGTGTTGTTTTCAGTTGTAATGCTCTAGTATCTGCTACAGAAGCTGAGACAGCACCTTCTTTGACTAACTTTTGATATCGCTCATTTTCCGTTTCAGCGTTATTAACTTCTGCTTGGATACGGTTAATTGTTGCCTCTTGAGTAGCAATTTCTCCTTTGAGTTGTGACTGTAACCTAGCAATAGTAGCTTTTTGGGCGGCAATGTCTCCAGGTTTAGCACCTGCTTTAACTTGTGCTAGTTGGGTCTTAGCAATTTCTAGTTTATCTAAAGCCTGTTGTAGAGCTGCGGTAGCACGGGCATAATCTTCTAAATACGCCAATACTTGCCCTGCTTTTACTTCGTCGCCTTCTTTCACCAAGAGTCTTTCTACTCGGATACCATTAGTAGAACTAGGTGCTGACAAGGTAGTTACTTTACCTTCAGGCTGCAAACGTCCTAAAGCTGTGACAGCAACTTTCACTGGCGCAGCTTTGGGAGAATTAGCGGCGGTTGGTTGGTCTTGAGAGCGAAATTTATTTGGCGTAAAACTGTGTAAAGCAACTATTCCAGCCGCTAAAGTGATTGAAGCTGCCAAAATTAACCGCCACCTGCCTTGAGGTTTGATAAATAACTGGCGCAGGCGTTCTTTATTTACTTCCATATTTTTTATTCCTAATTGGTGTGATGAGCCAGGAATACGATTGGGGATTGGGGACAAATCAAGTCAAAAGCCAAAAGTCAAAAGCCAAAATTAATTAAATAACTCCTGGGGATTGGGGATTGGGGACTGGGGATTGGGTAATAGAGCTTTTCGTGCGTCCTGGTGTACGCAGTTAATGCCGTCTACTATGAGCAATTTTTCCCTGTATTCTTATGAATGAGCTGAAAATCTAATTAGGTTTATGTAAATGCTTTAAGATTTTGATACATACCGCAAACAAGTTACTTAGCGGCAACATTAATGATGGTGAATCGACTACAAATCTTTCTCTGTTTTACCTTAATTAGACTTCGCATCAAGTAGCGTAAAATACGCTTGCACTTTTGAACAACTTAAATTCCCATCAATACGAAGCGCGGAGTGGAAATTAATGAGAAGAATTTACTAAATACGTATTTAATCATTGCAAAAAACTTTGATTTTGTCAATCGATTGGGGATTGGGATAGGTTATTTGTATTGAGTATTATTGATGAATTGCGATCACCTCCGGTGGGCGGGTACGCCATCAGCTACGCTGGGCGGAACGCCATAGCCACTGTTGTGTAGTATTGGACATTATCATGGGTTATGTGAGTAAAATCATCGTTTCTAGATATTCTTGAAACATATTTAGCGTATCTTAGTCGTAATGCTGAGTGATTCGACTCACTGTCTTAAATTTTGCATTTTGAATCGCTTATGTCTACAGTACCCATAGACCAAATTAAAATCGGTCGCAACCGCCGTCCGGTCAAGGGTGACAAGGTTGATGAACTCAAGGAGTCAATTCAGGCGAATGGTCTATTGAACCCAATTACGGTAGACCAAAAGTTGAATTTGATTGCTGGACTGCATCGGCTGACGGCTTGTAAGTTGTTGGGATTAGAGGCGGTTGAGTGTAATATCGTCGCTTATGCTAGTGCTGAACAAGCGCGGTTGGCAGAAATTGACGAAAATTTGATTCGCAATGAGCTAGAACCTCTAGAACGTTCAGAATTGTGGTTGGAACGTGACCAAATTCTGGAACGCATGGGTTTACGGGCGAAGGTGGGAGACAATCAACATACTTTCAAAGGTGGTGAAACAATTTCACCACCCAAAAGAACTTTAGAGTTAGCTAGGGAAGCTGGTTACTCAGAACGCACGTTTCAGCATGGTAAGCAAATTGCTAAAAGTATTCACCCAGAAGTTAAACAGCTAATTAAGGGTACGCCAATTGCTGATAGTCCTACAGCACTTTTAAGTGTCGCGAGAGCTGGGACAAAAGAGCGTACCTTAGCTACCGCCGCACAACAGGCTAAGGAGTTCGCCCAAGCTCAAGGAGACACCGCCGAAGCTCAACGCCAAGCGCAACTAGTAGAAGAATTCCGGGCGAAGCAAAAAGAGTTACAGACATTAGCTTACAAAAGTGCTATGGCGCAAAAGGAAGCTAAATTAGCTGTGAAGAAAACTCAAGAGATCGCCTCCCCTTCACCTGCTCAAGCTTCCCCCACTATCCAAACAGGTGATGAATGGATATTAGGCAGACATCTTGTATATTGTGGTGACACCTCCCAGCCGGAATTTCGCAACTTATTACCTTCAGATGCAGCATTAGCGATCGCCACTCTCTCACCCACCTGGGAGCATAATTACTTGGTAGATGAAGCCAGGGTTGTGGCTGTCATTCGTGCTGAAGGACATATTTATGATTTCTACAAACAAAATCAAATGCCTTTTCAATATGAATTATTACTAGGAAATCTCTATGTAGGGATTTTTTCTCATCAATTAATAGTAAAACCCCAAAACCCAATTAATATTGAAGGCGTGGAGGGAATTATTAATTATTTGCTCAATTTGTACACCAATCCTAATAATTTTGTGATTGCTCCATTTATGGGACACGGTGAAATTCTCATTGCTTGTGAAAGATTAGGACGTATTTGTTTTACGGGTGACAGCAATTCAGAATTAGTTAACCGTGGACTGGGACGCTGGCAGAAATGGACTGGTAAACAAGGACAGAAAATAGGCTTGGTGTCTTAGTATTTTGTTGGTTTTGAACCACAGAGGCACAGAGGCACAAAGGAAATTAAATGTTTAAAGTTGCATACTTTGTTTATTCTGCACAATATATAGAAGAAATATTTGCTTAATAAATACTCCTTAATCATGTTCGGTCATTTATATTAAAAATTCATCAAAAATCATCTCTTGATTATGATGTGCTGCTGAAAAATAAATTCTCGCAGCTATGTAATCAGATCGGTGTATTGATGAAATGTTTACGGGCTTGACTAGAAAGTGTAACTGGTATCTGCATCGATATCAGGTCAACCTTACAGCCGACATCAAGCAAATTGTCAGCTTGTGTTTATAAGTCCTCAATTATACTAATGTGCTATGGCTAATTTGAGATTTTCATCAACAAATATCTATTATGTTTATAAAATTAATTTAAACCAATGATTTAGTTTCTATGAACTGTGCTATTCTTTGTATTAATTCAATGCTTAAAAGCAGCGAGGCAAATTAGTTATTTATGTGCGAGTAGAACAGTAGTAAAAAATGACTAAAGCTAGCTGCATCTCCATCGCTTTCTCAATGGTTGATAATTCGTTTAAAGGACTGTATTAACTCGGATTCAAGATGGTATTTCTTCTGTAACGAATTTGTCAACTTTTTGGGATCGAATCCCATAACATATATTATCCTGGACGCTGAAACTGGCTATGGCATTCATCAAAATACAGAACGTTGTCATTAATACCAGCTACGTGGCTGCGGTAAAACTAGATCATCAAACTAGTTTGGGAGAAGAAAGCGTTTCTGTCCTAATAGCTACTCCTAAGTTTCCGTTGCTCCAGTTAGATACAATTGCTCAAAATTTCTACCATTACGAATGGGTGGAATTTACCGGTTCAGCAGCTACCGCGCTTCAAGATTATTTTACTAGTTTCAATAACGTCATCGACTTGTTGCCGCCATATCAAGAGTCGAACGTTGGATAAGATGATTCAGAAGGCAGAAGGGAGAGAAATCTTGACAGCCAATTCCCAATGCCCACAGATGCTTAACAAGAAATAACACTAGTCAGGGTAAGCAACAGCAATTATACCAATTATTCAAAATTCATTAATAGTTCGCAACTCAGAAACCCTAGTAAAACCTGGATTTCTTAATTACGAATTACGAATTACGAATTACGAATTGGTATTCCTGTCGCTGCACAATCCACAGTACCCCAGAACAGTATATACCCTATGTCTGCTAATTCAATTGATACTGCCTTAGCGGAGTTAGAAACCCAGATTAATAATTGCGAAAAGGCTTTGTTGCGGTGTATTGAGGAAAAAAAAATGAACTCGGAAAAACCAATGTCAATTAACAAAATTAACAGACAACTACAACAAAATCCTATCGCCATCATCGGTATGGCATCATTAGTTCCTCAAGCCAGAAATTTGCGGGAATACTGGCAAAATATCATTAACAAAACTGATTGTATCACCGATGTTCCTTCTACTCACTGGAGCGTAGAGGATTACTACGACCCCAACCCCAGAACCCCCGAAGATAAAACCTATTGTAAACGCGGTGGGTTTATTCCAGAGGTTGATTTTAACCCGATGGAATTCGGTATCCCTCCCAGCATTTTAGAAGTGACTGATGTTTCGCAACTATTAAGTTTAGTAGTTGCAAAAGAAGCAATGGAAGATGCCGGTTATGGCGAATCTCGTGAATTTAACCGCGAGTTGGTGGGGGTAATTTTAGGGGTAGCCATGGCCAAGCAATTGGGTATGCCGCTATCTGCACGCCTAGAATATCCCATTTGGAAGAAAGTCCTTAAAAGCAGTGGACTCTCTGATGAAGACACCGATAAAATCGTCGAAAAAATCAAAAGTGCCTACATCAAGTGGGATGAAAACGCCTTCCCTGGGATGTTAGCTAACGTCGTCGCCGGACGCATTGCTAACCGCTTGAACTTTGGCGGGATGAACTGCGTAGTTGATGCAGCCTGTGCTAGTTCCTTCGGCGCATTGAAAATGGCCATTAGCGAACTAGTAGAACATCGTGCTGATATGATGCTAACTGGTGGTGTGGACACCGATAACACCATCATGGCTTATATCTCCTTCAGCAAAACCCCGGCTGTTTCTCCCAGTGAGAAAGTTAAACCCTTCGATGCCAAATCTGATGGGATGATGCTGGGTGAAGGTGTTTGTATGTTGGTGCTGAAGCGTCTAGAAGATGCAGTCCACGACAACGATAAAATTTACGCGGTTATCAAAGGCATCGGTACTTCCAGCGATGGCCGCTACAAGAGCATTTATGCACCCCGCAAAGAAGGACAAGTCAACGCCTTGCGCCGTGCTTACGAAGATGCAGGTTTTTCTCCTGCTACTGTTGGTCTAATTGAAGCCCACGGTACAGGAACAATGGCTGGCGACCCCACCGAGTTCGGTTCTTTAAGAGACTTCTTCTCTAAACACGACAACAAAAAGCAGCACATCGCTTTGGGTAGTGTGAAGTCCCAAGTCGGACACACTAAAGCGGCTGCGGGTGCAGTCAGCTTAGTTAAAACCGCCTTGGCATTACATCATAAAATTCTGCCCCCCACAATTAATATTACTGAACCAAATCCCAAGCTCAATATTAACGAATCATCTTTTTATCTCAACACTGAAACTCGCCCCTGGATTCGGGCGGAAGGTGAAGCACCAAGACGCGCGGGTGTAAGTTCCTTTGGTTTCGGTGGGACAAACTACCACGTAGTTTTGGAAGAATACGAAAGCGAACAAAACCGCCCCTACCGTTTACACAGCACCCCCCGCGAAATCCTGTTATTTGCCGCCAATCCTGGGGAACTGCTGAAAAAGTGTGAAGAAGTTTTAGGTAACTTGCAATCAGAAGGTGGTGATAGACACTTCGCCCAGTTAGCGCAAGAGTGCCAAGCTTTAGAAATTCCCCAGAATGCAGCGCGAGTTGGCTTTGTCGCGGAAAATCTGCAAGAAGCCTGCAAGTTTATGCAAACTAGCATTGGCTTACTGAAGCAGAAAGGTACAGCAACTAATTGGGAGCATCCCCAAGGGATTTACTACCGTGCATCCGGGATGGAATTAGGCGGTAAAGTGGTATCCTTGTTCTCTGGTCAAGGTTCTCAATACCTGGAAATGGGTAGAGAACTGGTGATGAACTTCCCCACCCTGCGCCGTCTATTCGGTTACATGGATGGCTTGTTACTTCAAGATAACTTGCACTCCCTCTCAGAAATTGTTTTCCCTCATCCTGTATTTGATGAGTCCGAGAAAAATGCTCAAGTTGCTGCATTGCAACGCACAGAATACGCACAACCAGCGATTGGGGCATTTAGTGCAGGTTTATATTCCATTCTTAAGCAAGCTGGCTTTAAGTCTGACTTTGTAGCTGGACACAGCTTTGGTGAAATTACCGCTTTGTGGGCTGCGGGTGTATTGAGTGACCAAGATTATATGTACCTAGTTAAATCTAGGGGTCAAGCAATGGCTGCACCCAAAGACCCTGACCATGATGCAGGGACAATGCTGGCGGTGAAGGAAGACATCGGCAAAATCGAACCGATTCTGAAGCGATTTCCACAGGTAAAAATTGCTAATTACAATTCTCCCACCCAGTTTGTCTTAGCAGGGCCAACCACCGAAATTGCTAAAGTCCGTCAGGCTTTACAAGAACAAGGTTGTGCAGCTATAGCGTTACCAGTATCCGCCGCTTTCCACACCTCCTTGATTGCTTTCGCTCAAAAGTCATTTGCGATCGCTACCAAAGCAGTAAAATTTAATGAGCCAAAAATCCCTGTATTTACCAACGTTACAGGTAAGCAATATTCCCAAGACCCCCAAGCAATTCAAAAAATCCTGGAAACTCACCTAGCTAACTCGGTGCTGTTCAAGCAGGAAATTGAAAATATTTATGCGGCTGGTGGTTCTTGCTTCGTGGAATTTGGCCCGAAGAGAATTTTAACTAACTTAGTCAAAGATATTTTAGGCGATCGCCCCCATATTACCGTCTCCTTGAACCCCAGCACTCAGAAAAATAGCGATCGCTCTTTGCGGGAAGCAGTGGTACAAATGCGGGTAATGGGTATGCAGTTGAAGAACCTCGACCCATACCAAACCCAGCCTACCCTACCCCCAGCCGACAAAAAGAAAACTCTGAGTGTGACTTTAAGAGGCATTAACTATATTTCTGAAAAAACCAAAAACGCCTTCGTTCAAGCGTTGAACGATGGACACAAAGTTTCCTTACCTGCTGCACCTACAGTTAATGTCCCTGCTACCCCAGTGGAAGAAACACCCGCCATCTCTGCACCTGCGGTAACAATGACACCAGCAATGTTTGCCCCAGTCAAAGAGACTAACGGTAACGGACGCACTCCCAAAATTGCCAATCAGTCTACTATCACCACCAAAGCACAACCTCAAATGAACTCTGCGATCCTTGCACCTCAACTAGCCGAAGAGAAGAAGATGCAAACACCAGAAAAACTGGAAAACTTCCAGCGAGTGCTACAAAGCTTAGAGTACCTCATGACTCAGTTCCAGAACAACCAAACTGAGAACTTGCAAGTACATGGTACTTACCTCAACCATCAGATGGAATATACCAAAGCGTTCTTCCAACTGATGCAACAGCAAAATGCTTTGTTTGCTAACGCTAAGACCTCCCAAGAAGCTGCTCAACTCAAGCTAGTAGTGATGGAAAGCTTGGAACGCAGCATGATGCAGTTTCATTCCCAACAAGGTGAAACCCTCCGCATCCATGAAAAATATCTTCAGGAACAGCTAGCATACGCCCAAAACTTCTTTGACCTAATTCAGCAACAATATTCTCTGGTACTTTCCAGTGGGGTGACTGCACCAGCCACCGAGACACCAGTACAAGAAGTTAGCAGCCAAATCCCCGCTTTCAGCATCGACACACCAGTTGTTGAAGCACCTGCACCTGTAGCAAAAGTAGAACCCCAGCCTCAGCCAGTAGTTGAGCCTGTAGCAAAACCTGAATTCACCATTGCTGACGCGCCTGCACCCGCAGCTTGGCAAATGCAACCCGTGGTTGAAACACCCGTTGCTGCACCTGCACCTGTGGTTGAAGTTAGCATCCCCGCAGTCAAAGAAGTTGAAGTTACTCCTACACCTGCACCTGTAGCTGCTCCCGCCCTAAATTTAGCTGAGTTAGGTAACAACCTCTTAACGATTATCAGCGATAAGACCGGCTACCCAGTCGAAATGCTGGAAGTCGAAATGGATATGGAGGCTGACTTAGGTATTGATTCCATCAAGCGGGTAGAAATCTTA
>NZ_JAYGGZ010000012.1:30546-81714 GCF_034931465.1 Anabaena sp. UHCC 0399
GGCGGATTACAAGAAGTATATCCCAACCTGCCACAACCCAACCTCGAAGACTTAGGCGACCTCCGCACCATCGGTCAAATTGTTGACTACCTCCAGAAACTGATGGGAGGTGAAAAAAAAAAGTCTCAGTCTGAGCTTAACTGGCAACCAGTCCAAATAATCGACGGTGTTAAACGTCGTCCAGCCAAGCTCAAATACCTACCAGCACCGGATAGTTTAGAGTTCACATTACCAGAGGGACACATCTGTTTAATTACCGATGATGGCTCTGGGACTACCTCCCAAGTAGCGCAAACCTTAACAGAAAGCGGCTGGAAAGTAGTAGTTTTGAGCTTCCCCCAATCGATAGTTCCCCAGCGTTCGCCATTACCCGCAGGTGTACATCAAGTCACCCTTGCAGATATGAGTGAAGAACTACTCCAAGGAAAATTATCGGCGATCGCGACTAACTACGGCACGATTGGGGCTTTCATTCACCTCCACCCAGGATTTCAGGTAGATAACACCGGGACAATACCTTTTATCCCAGAAGAAAAGGCGATCGTCAAACACGTCTTCTTCATGGCGAAACACCTGAAAAAATCCTTGACAGAAGCCGGACGCTATGACCGTAGTTGTTTCTGCACGGTGACTCGCTTAGATGGAAGCTTTGGATTAGAGCATAATGTTAACTTTGGTGCGATCGGCGCTGGTTTATTCGGTTTAGTTAAGACCCTGAGATGGGAATGGCCGAATGTATTTACTAGAGGAATTGACCTCAGCCCCAGTTTAGATCCGCAAGCGTCAGCACAAAATATTATTGCCGAACTGCACGACTCTAATCTTTACATCGGTGAGGTTGCTTACGGTTCTCAAGGACGGGTTACTTTGATTAGTTCTTTTGAGTAAAGGGAGTGGGGATTGAGGGTGAAAGTTTAAACGCAGAGGAGCGCAGAGGTAAACGCGGAGGTACGCCAAGAGAATTTACTTAGTCCCTCATCCCCAGTACCCAATTCCCCATCATTTCAAAGCTAAGATTTTTAATAATATGACTACACTTACTCAGGTTCGTCCTTCATCGGTTTTTGTTGTTAGTGGTGGTGCTAAGGGTATTACGGCGCAATGTGTAACTAAGTTAGCGCAGCACCAGCCTTGTCAGTTTATTCTCCTTGGGCGATCGCAAGTTTTAGAAGGTGAGCCGGATTTTGCTCAGGATTGTTTTGAAGAGGCTGTATTAAAAAAACGCATTATGCAGCATCTGCTGGCTCAAGGGGAGAAGCCTACACCGATGAGTGTGCAGAAAGTATATAACAAAATTGTTTCTAGTCGGGAAATTAAAGCAACCTTAGCGGCGATTCAAGAAACAGGTTCGCAGGTTGAATATTTGAGCGTTGATGTGACTAATGTGACGGAGTTACAGCAAAAGTTAGCGGCTGTGGCTGAACGGGTGGGGAAAATTACAGGTATCATTCACGGTGCGGGGAATTTAGCTGATAAGTTAATTGAGAAGAAGACAGACCAAGATTTTGAGAAGGTTTACACCGCTAAGGTGCAAGGTTTAGAAAATCTGCTGTCTTGTGTGGATGCAAAACAACTAGAGCATTTAGTGTTGTTTTCCTCCGTGGCTGGATTTTATGGGAACATGGGGCAATCGGATTATGCGATCGCTAATGAAATTCTCAACAAGTCAGCCCATTTAATCAAACAATACAATCCCGATTGTCATGTTGTCGCTATCAACTGGGGCGGATGGGATAGCGGTATGGTGACACCAGAACTCAAAAAAGCCTTTGCAGAACGGGGAATTGAGATTATCCCTGTGGATGCGGGGACACAAATGCTAGTCAACGAACTTCACCCCAGCCATCGTGATTCTACACAAGTAGTCATTGGTAGTCCCATCACACCCCCACCCAGAACTCTAGACCCTCAACTCCGCAGCTATCGCATCCGTCGCCGTATAACAGTAGATGCAAATCCCTTTTTGCTCGATCATGTGATTGCTGGTATTCCTGTACTACCAGCCACCTGTGCCATGTCCTGGATGATTCATGCTTGCGAAGAATGTTATCCAGGTTATCGTTATTTAACTTGCAAAGAGTTCAAAGTTCTCAAGGGTATTACCTTCAATGACACCCTAGCTAAAGAATATATTTTAGAAATTCAAGAAGTCGCCAAAGATGGTTCTGAATCTATCGAATTTAAAACCACAATTCTGAGTAAAAACCCTCAAGGTAAAACCTTCTATCATTTCTGCGCCAACATTACAACTGTGCGGCAATTACCAGCAGCACCGATTTACGAAAACATGGATCTCACCGAAGACAACATCATTACCAAAACAGGTAAAGATTTTTATCAAAATGGAGATTCATCCCTATTTCATGGTGCAGCATTTCAACAAATTACCAGAGTTATCAACATTAGCCAAGATAAAATTACCACCGAATGTTTCTGGTCAGAAATATCACTAGAAGTCCAAGGGCAATTCCCCGTCAAATGGCATAATCCCTACACCACAGACTTAAGCACCCAACCCTTATGGATATGGTTAAGCCATCTTCACCAAGAAGTTTGCTTACCTGGAAAACTAACATATTCAGAACAATTTAGAGCCATTCCTTGCAACGAACCCTTCTACGTTTCTTGTGACATTATCCACAAAACAACAACAGGTGTAACCGCCAACTACATCCTCCATGATAGAGAAGGAAAAATATATTCCCGCATCCTAGGAGCAAAAGCAGTAATTGCACCAATGAACCTACATAAACCCAAGTAGACCGTACTAAGGCATACTTTCAATTGCCGTAAATCCAACTAGTAAAATCTCTTCTTCTTTCTCCGTGTCTCCGTGTCTCTGTGGTTTCAAAATTCTTTATCTCACCACAAAGGCACAGAGAACACAGAGGTAAGAGACTCAACAAAGCATTAAATCCTATCCAGTTCGGGGAATCAAGTAAATCTCAATAACCTTACCCAAACGAGGATATCAACAGTGGAAAAAATCGCCATTATCGGATTATCATGCCTCTTTCCCGATGCTAACAATCCCGATCAATTTTGGCAGAATCTTAACGAGCAGAAAGATTCCACATCATCAATTACTGTCGAAGAAATGGGTTTAGATCCCACAATATTTTACGACCCAGCAAAAGGAAAGCCGGAAAAATTTTATTTCCTCAAAGGTGGATTTATCCGCAATTTCAAATTTGATGCCGGTGAATACAATCTGCCATCAGAATATGTGGAAAGCTTAGATAACACCTTCAAATGGTCACTATATGCAGCCAAACAAGCAATTGTGCATAGTGGTTATTGGGGAAATCAAGAAGTCCTGGCTAAATGTGGAGTAATTTTAGGGACTCTTTCCTTCCCGACAAAGCTTTCTAATCAACTTATCGCCCCAATTTATCGCCAAACAATTGAGCCAGCAGTAGCAGAACTTTTACAAGACAAAGATTTCCATCTAGCGGCTATCCCTACAGCTACTAAAGCCGCTACAGAAAACGCCATGATTTCCGGTTTACCTGCTGCATTAGTTGCCAAAGCCTTCTCACTTTCCGGTACTCACTTCTGTATAGATGCAGCTTGTTCTTCCGCCTTCTATGCAATTAAGTTAGCATCTTATTACTTACAATCACACAAAGCTGATGTGATGTTATCTGGAGCGATCAGTTGCTCAGATCCTTTATTTTTAAGAATGCTATTTTCCGGCATCCAAGGCTATCCAGAAAACGGTGTTAGCTCACCTCTAGATAAAACATCAAGAGGATTAGTTACATCCGAAGGTATCGGGATGGTAATGCTGAAACGGTACAGTGATGCTGTTAGAGACGGTGATAAAATCCTAGCAACAATTTGCGGTAATGGTCTTTCTAACGATGGTAAAGGAAAGCATTTACTAAGTCCCAATACAAAAGGACAAGTCCTAGCCTTTGAAAGAGCCTATCAAGAAGCCGAACTTAACCCCAAAGCTATTGATTATATGGAGTGTCATGCTACCGGCACATTACTAGGAGACACCACCGAATTTAAATCAATAGAAACCTTCTTTGGAAAACACCAAGCAGCACCTTTAGTTGGTTCAGCCAAAGCGAATGTCGGTCACTTATTAGTAGCCGCCGGTATGGTGAGTTTAACCAAAGCAATTTACAGCCTAAATCATGATGTAATTCCCCCCACGATCAACATCAATGATCCTATTAGTTCAGAAAATAACATCATTTCTCCCCAAAACATCGTGCGGACTCCGACACCTTGGCCGCAAAACAACCCAACCAAACACATAGCATTAAGTGCCTTTGGTTTCGGTGGTACAAACTCCCATTTGATTTTAGAGAAATAACAAAGTTTGTAGTAAGCACTTCAATGCTTAGGAAATAAGGGCTTTAGCCCTTACTACGAACTTATTTATCCATAAATTCAACATTGATAGGCTAGTAAAGTGATGTTTGAACAAGAAAATAACAACACAGGCAAAATCGCTATTGTCGGCATGGATGCCTTCTTCGGTGAGTGCAATAGCCTAGATGCCTTTGAACGCAGTATCTACGACGGTAAACAGCATTTCATCCCCCTACCGCCGAAGAGATGGTACGGCATTGAAATACAACAAGAATTGCTACAAAGGTACGGATTAATAGAAGGTAAAGCCCCCGTAGGCGCATATATCAAAGAATTTGATATTGATACCCTCGCTTATAAGATTCCTCCCAACGAAGTCGAAAAACTCAACCCCCAACAACTACTATTATTAACCGTCGCCGATCGCGCCCTCAAAGATGCGAAGATTCCAGAAGGGGGTAGTGTAGCCGTCATTATCGCCACAGAAACAGAGTTATCTGTACACCAACTACAACAACGCTGGGATTCTTCTTGGCAAGTTAAAGACGGCCTGAATGCCGCAGAAATTACCCTACCACCAGACAAAATCGCCCAACTAGAAACCATCGTTAAAGATAGCGTTCACCATCAAGTAGAGATTGGTGAGTATTTAAGCTACATCGGTAACATTACAGCCAATCGGATTTCCTCGTTGTGGAATTTTACAGGGCCTTCCTTCACTCTCACATCTGTAGAAACTTCTGCATTCAAGGCCTTGGAAGTGGCGCAAATGCTGCTGATGACAGAAGAAGTAGATGCTGTAGTTGTTGGTGCGGTAGATTTAGCTGGTGGTGTTGAAAACGTATTATTACGTAGTCAATCAGAAAAGATAAATACTGGTGCTAATACTCTTAGCTATGACCAAAAAGCCAACGGCTGGACACCAGGAGAAGGTGCGGGTGTAGTTGTTCTCAAACGTCATGAGCAAGCACTAGAAAATAGCGATCGCATTTATGCTGTAATTGATGCTATTAGCATCGGTCAATCCCACTCAAATATAGATGAAGGTTGTCAAAAAGCCCTAAAAACCGCTCTTATCCAACCCGAACAAGTAAACTATGTAGAAGTTTGTGCCAGTGGGATTCCCCAGGAAGACGAAGCGGAAATTGCTGGTTTAACTAAAGCTTATCCATCGGTGGGAAATGGCTTGCACTGTGCAATTGGGAGTGTGAAAGCCAATATCGGACATACTTTTGTCGCTTCTGGGATTGCTAGTTTAATTAAAACGGCTCTGTGTCTCTATTACAGATACATCCCTGCTACTCCTAACTGGTCTGGGGTGAAGACTCCCGAAGCCTTTGAAGGTAGTCCTTTCTATGTGGCGACAGAATCTAGACCTTGGTTTCTCAGCAAGAACGCTCCTCGACGCATCGCCGCAATTAATGGGATGGGTTCTGATGGTAGTTATGCTCATGTGATTTTGTCGGAAGAAGTCAAAGAACAAGAGCGTCCTAATCGGTATTTACAGCAAACACCCTTTTATCTGTTCCCCGTGGCGGCTGATGACCGTGCTGGCTTAATGTCGGCTTTAGACAGCTTGCAAAAGAGTATTCAAGAGAGTGATTCTTTATCTGAGAGTGCTAGCCAAGCCTTTAATGTCTATCAGCAGCAATCCCAAGCACAGTACGCCATATCGATTACTGGACGGAATAAGAAAGAACTCCTCCGAGAAATTGAATCAGCGCGGAAAGGGATTAATGGGGCTTTTGATAGGGGGATAGATTGGCAAACACCTGTAGGTAGTTACTTTACAGCCAATCCCCTGGGTAAAAAGGGTGAGGTAGCTTATGTGTATCCGGCGGCGGTAAATTCCTATGTCGGGATTGGACGTAATCTTTTCCGACTGTTCCCCAAACTGCACGATAACCCCTTTGTGCAGAGCATTTACAAACGTGCGGCTGATGTGGAAAGACTTGTGTTTCCCCGTAGCTTGAGCAAATTTACCACCAGAGAATTAGAGAAGCTAGAGAAAAAATTGCTAGAAGACTCTCTAGCGATGTTTGAAGCGGAAATGTTCTTCACCAGACTGATCACCACAGTCATTCGGGATGATTTTCAAGTCCAACCCAAATATGTGTTTGGCTATAGCTTGGGTGAAACCAGCATGATGGTTGCTCAAGGGGTGTGGAGTAATTTCTATGAGGGTAGTAGTTCTTTCAACTCATCAGCCTTATTTGGCGATCGCTTATCTGGCCCAAAAAATGCGGTGCGTGAGTATTGGGGATTACCAAAATCTACCACGGCTTTAGGGGATAATCTGTGGGGTAATTATGTGCTGATGGCTAGTCCTGTGCAAGTGCGGGATGCGATCAGAAATGAAACCCGTGTTTATCTGACACAGATTAATACCCCAGAAGAAGTATTAATTGCAGGTGAACCAGCCGCTTGTCAAAGGGTGATTAAAACTATCGGCTGTAATGCTTTCCCTGCGCCCTTCGATCATGTGATTCATTGTCAAACCATGCGATCGGAGTTTGATGAATTGGTAAAATTAAATACTTTGCCAAGTCAGGAAATTCCCGGCGTTGTATTTTATTCGGCTGCCGAGTATCAGACTATCACGTTAGAGAGTGGAGTAATTGCGCGTAGTATTGCCACAGGCTTGTCTCAAGAACTTGATTTCCCCAAATTAGTTAACCGCATCTACGAAGACGGGACGAAAATATTTATCGAAGCTGGTGCGGGTAGTGTCTGTTCACGCTGGATAGATAAAATCCTCGAAGACCAAGAACACATCACCGTATCCCTGAATCGTCGCGGGATGGATGACCATAGTTCGATTGTCAAAGCGTTAGGGAAACTTCTGAGTCATCGGGTGAATTTAGATTTATCACCACTATATAGCCCAGTCACAGCCACCACCAAATCAAATAAAGCCATGCTGCGGACTATTACACTAGGTGGTGATTCAATTACTGAGAAAATCTTGACTGAAGAAAATCGTCAACTCTTCCAAGCTATAGCTGAAAAACGACAGCCAAAACAACCACTATTTAGTGATTCTCTAGGTATAAATTCGCTGAATTTTCTTCAGTCTATTACTAATAGTGAAAGTCCTGCTGTACCCATATCTAAACCCTCAGTTGAGCCAAAAGAAGATTCCATGAAAAATATCATGGAACACGATTTTAAAACTGAAGAACAAGTACAATCTTTTGAGTCAACTACTTCTGACTCTGCAACGCCTCAAAGAGTTTCTTATTCACCTGTCACCGACGACGAATTCACCACCATCATCAATATGTTGGAATTAAACAAGGTTCAGTATCAAAAGCTGAATGCAAACAACGCACGCATAACTAAAAATCACACGGATTTCTTAAAAGCCAGACAAGATTTTAGTAAGCAACTGAGTGAAATCATTCAATTACAAATGGTCTGTGCCGAAGATTTATTGAATGAAGAAGCTAAGTAATTAAAGTTCGTAGTAAGGACTTCAGTCCTTAAAGAAGAAGGACTAAAGTCCTTACTACAAACCAGACTGGAATTAATTGCATATCGTGCGAGGGAACGACTGTGACGACCGTGGATACAATTATAAATAAACATGATAATGGTCTGGGCTTTTCTAGCCATACTTACAATCACAATCTAGTCTGGAAAGGTTCTTTAGATTGTGTAGCTTTTGAACGAACAGATATCAAAACTAAATTACTGGCTTTAGATAAACCTTGCTACGTTGTCAAAGTCGCAGGCAAAGTTGGTGTAACTAATGATGGTTATTTAGCACCATCCGAACATGGCGTATTAGGACAATTAGAACTATTAACATCAATTGCGCCCATCCCCAGTCAACAGTTAGGCGACCCTAGTTTTCTCTCAGCTTATGGCGTAAAATATGCCTATATGACTGGTGCAATGGCTGGCGGTATTGCGTCAGCAGAAATGGTCATTGCATTAGGTAGAAATAACATTTTGAGTTCCTTTGGTGCAGGTGGTTTAACACCAGATGCCATAGAAGCAGCCATTAATAAAATTCAACAAGCTTTACCTCATAGTCCCTACGCATTCAATTTAATTCACAGTCCAAATGATATGGCAGTCGAACGCCGGGCTGTGGATTTATATTTGAAATATGCGGTGAAAGTTGTCGAAGCTTCGGCATTTTTAGACTTAACTCCCAACATCGTTTATTACCGAGTTGCAGGGCTAAGTTTAAATAATGCAAATCAAATTGAAATCAAAAATAAAGTCATTGCTAAAATTTCTCGCCGTGAAGTAGCGAGTAAATTTATGCAGCCAGCACCACCGAGAATCCTGCAAGAATTGCTGGAACAAGGTTTAATTACTGAGTTGCAAGCTAAACTTGCAGCGAAAGTTCCAATGGCTGATGATATTACTGTCGAAGCTGATTCTGGGGGACATACTGATAATCGTCCCTTGGTTTGTTTGCTTCCTTCTCTAATTGCTTTAAGGGATGAAATTCAAGCTCAATATCATTATCCCCAACCGATTAGAATCGGCGCAGCCGGCGGAATTGCTACCCCAGAATCAGCCTTAGCAGCTTTTATGATGGGTGCTGCTTATGTAGTTACTGGTTCAGTCAATCAAGGTTGTGTGGAATCTGGTGCTTGTGAGCATACCAAGAAACTATTAGCACAAGCGGAAATGGCTGATGTAACTATGGCCCCCGCAGGCGATATGTTTGAAATGGGGGTGAAGGTACAAGTTCTCAAACGGGCGACAATGTTCCCCATGCGAGCGCAAAAACTGTATGAATTGTACCGCACTTATAACTCAATTGAAGAAATTCCTCTAGCAGAAAGAGAGAAGTTAGAAAAACAGGTTTTCCGCAAAACAATTGCTGAGGCTTGGGAAGGGACTGCTGCTTATTTATCACAAAAAAATCCCGAAAAATTAGGCAAGGCAGTTAATAACCCTAAACTGAAAATGGCTGTAATTTTTAAATGGTATTTAGGGTTATCTTCTCGTTGGTCTATTACGGGTGAAAAAGGTAGAGAAGTAGATTATCAGATTTGGTGTGGCCCAGCAATGGGAAGTTTTAATGATTGGGTGCGGGGTTCTTATTTAGCTGAAGCACATAATCGTCATGTTGTTGATGTTGCTGATCACATTATGACGGGAGCAGCATTTTTATATCGCATTCAAAGTTTGAAATTGCAAGGAATGCAAATCCCTGATTTCTATATGCAATATCGTCCAGTTCGTTAAGAGATTAATGAGTGCTGAGTAATGTTAGCGGTAGCGCGGCGTTTAGCCGGTGCTGAGTAAAATATTTGGAGAGTTGAAAATGAGTGTAACACAATCTTATAGTGCAGCAGAGATTCAAGCTTGGATGGTGTCTCATCTGGCTGAGTTACTAGCAGTAGAAGCTGATGAAATTGACCCCAGTATTAATTTAGAAAGCTATGGTTTGGATTCTGCTCAAGCCATGACTATGGTAAGTCAACTTGAGAAATTATTAGGCTTTCAACCATCTCCTTTGTTGTTGTGGCATTATCCCACTATTGAATCATTATCACAGCGTTTAGCTGAAGAAGTGGAAGAAAAATCAGATGTACAAGACACAGGTATTGTACGTCCAAAAAATACTTCTAGCCTCTCTGATACCCCCACTTTGAACTTACAGGCTGAAGCTGTTCTTGACCCTACAATTCATCCTGGTGGTGCTATTCCTGTTGCTTTACCTGTAACTCAACCGAAGAAAGTATTTTTAACTGGTTCTAGCGGCTTTTTAGGTGCTTTTATTATTCGGGAATTGCTCAAGCAAACTCAGGCTGATATCTATTGTTTGGTGCGTGCTGCTAACCTGGACGAAGGTGACAGCAAGCTACAAAAGAATTTAGAACGCTATGGAATTTGTCAGGATGGGAGTAAGTCTAGAGTTATTCCTGTCCTTGGTGATTTATCTGAGCCGTTGTTAGGTTTAAGTTCCACTCAATTTCAAACTTTAGCGGCGGAAATTGACACTATTTATCATAGTGGTGCGTTGTTAAATTATGTTTTCCCTTACTCAGCATTAAAAGCTGCTAACGTTTTGGGAACTCAAGAAGTTTTGCGCTTGGCTTGTCAGGTGAAAGTGAAGCCTGTGCATTATGTTTCTAGTGTGGCGGTGTTTGAATCTCCTGTCTATGCTGGTCAGATAGTAAAAGAAGATGATGATTTCAGCCACTGGGAAGGTATTTATCTAGGTTACTCCCAAACTAAATGGGTTGCAGAAAAGTTGGTTAAGATTGCGAGCGATCGCGGTTTGCCTGTTACTATTCATAGACCCCCCTTAATCTCCGCCGACAGTGAGACAGGTATCGGTAACACCCACGACTTTATCAATTTGATGGTTAAGGGTTGTCTGCAAATGGGATATTTCCCGGAAGTGGAATATATGTTAGATATGTCCCCTGTAGATTATGTCAGCAAAGCGATTGTACATCTCTCGATGCAAAAGGATGCGATCGGTCAAGCTTTCCACTTACAACATCCCGAACCCGTAGGTTTGAATGTCTTAGTTGACTGGGTACGCTCTTTTGGTTATGACATTAACATCATTCCCTACGAAGAATGGCAAGCAAAGTTAATTGAAAGTGCCACTTCTACAGATAATCCTTTATACACTTTACGTCCTTTCCTCTTAGAGCGTTGGTCTGATGAGCAACTCACTATTCCTGATTTGTACCTGAAAGCTAGAAGACCTCACATTAGCTGTGAAGCAACTGTGAAGGCTTTGGCTGGTAGTGATGTTGCTTGTGCGCCAATTGATTCTAAGTTATTCATGACCTACATCGCGTATTTACTTCAGAGTGGTTTTTTGGCTCTGGCTTAGGAAAGTTTAAACGCAGAGTGGCGCGGAGGTAAACGCGGAGGTACGCGGAGAGGTTAAAAAAAATTAAATTTTATGCGTCCACGACCCAGTTTCGACAAGAGGCTGGGTTTTTCTTGTGATTGTCTAACACTACTCCCTGTCCCCTGTCACCTATAAATAGTTTGCTATTAACACTAGCTTCATAAAATAAATGCTATAAATGAAGTTGATATAAAGTTAAACCTCATTGAACAAATCCTTGACTGTATGCCTGTTCTGCAACAGAAGGCGATCAACACTGTTATAGGTCTATTCTCCTAAATTTTCTGCCACATGAGTGCAGTCTCCCAGCTTAAGTTCTCTAAGCAAGTATGAAGTGTAGCTGTCTTTATCGCATTTAGTTGTAGATGGGTGGGTAGTTGTTCTGATGGTTTGAACTGTATGTGTCTCTGTCTGAATTAGGCTGCACAGAGTTTACCAACTGTATCATGCGTGAATCCTGCCAATCAGAATACAGGTACTAGCAGGTTATAATGACAACTCTCACAGGTAAGACAGTGCTTTTGACCGATGCCTCTCGCGGTCTTGGTTTACACATTGCTCACGCTCTGGCTAAAGAGCAGGCAACAGTAGTGTGTGTTTCTCGTTTCCCTTCAGGATTAGAGCCAACTTGTCAAGCAATCAATGCCACAGGTGGTCGGGCTATCCCTATTCCCTTCGATATCACCAATGTAGCACAATTATCATCTCTAATTCAGCAGGTTCACGCAATTGTCGGCCATGTTGATATTTTAATCAACAATGCTGGCATAGAAATTAATAGTGCTTTTGCAGATTATTCGCTATCAGAAATTCAGTCTGTCTTCAAAACTAATCTATTGGCTGCTATGGAATTAACTCGTTTATTGCTCCCCAACATGATGGAACGAGGTAGCGGCCGCATTGTTAACATTGCTTCGCTGGCCGGTAAGAAAGGTGTTGCTTTTAATAGCATTTATTCCGCCAGTAAAGCAGGTTTGATTATGTGGGCTGATGCTGTCCGTCAAGAGTTAGCTGGCCGCGATGTGAATATTTCCGTCGTTTGCCCAGAATATATTTCTGAAACTGGTATGACTATTGATCCGTGTGTGTCTGCACCCAAGTTAGCGGGTATGAGTACGCCTAAAGGGGTGGCAAATGCAGTAATGCGTGCAATTAAAGGCAAGCAAACTCAAATCATTGTCAATCACAATCCGATTATGGAAGGTTTGACAAAACTGATGTTAGCTATGGGACAAATTGCTCCCACTGTGGTTGATACGCTTTATCGCTGGTTGGGTATAGTGAATTTCAACCAAAGACGAGCAGAAAATAGGCGTAATTTTAGGTATGCTGCTATTGGACGTTAATAATAATGACATTCGGCTGATTCGGGGAAATGGCTTAGATGGTTAATATTGCCAACACTTTAGCTCCCAGCCACAACCCGCCACAGCAAGAGCAGCAACATAATTATAATCAGGCACTAGCTCTAGGAGACTCCAAGCTGGCGATGTCTGTAACCTAGCTGGTTCTGTGGGAGTTAGTGCTACTTCAATCTGCTCTAATTGTGCTAGTCCATCACCAGTGGCTTTTAAATAAGCTTCTTTACAAGTCCAGTAACGGAAAAAAACTTTTTGTTTTTGATCGTCAGGTAGCGATCGCATTAAATCATATTCTTTTGCTAGAAAAAACCTTTGAGCTAACGCTTCAACATCGGACATCGGGCGAATACACTCTAAATCTACACCAATTTGACGAGTATAATTCACCGCACACAAAGCTAAATTTTGGGAGTGCGACAGGTTAAATAATAAACCACTATGCTGTAAGCCCTCTGCTAACACTGGTTTACCACGGGCTTCATAATCAAATTTGACTTGTTCTGGGTCAATTCCCAAATAGCTGCCTAATATCTGCCTGAGCATACCACGCCCGGCAATAAAACGCTGCCGATGTTCAGGAAAATAAAATCTGTTAGCGCGAGTCAGTTCATCGCTAGATAGGGTTAATGCTAAATGCTCTAACTCTGACTCTGTTCCATCAAGATGAAATCGCCAAACATGAACCTCATCTGGTAATAAATTTAAATCTTTGGGTGCAGGTAACCAGGTCATTGGGGACTGGGGATAAATCAAGTCAAAAGTCATAGACGCGAAAGCGGCTACTCTACGAGTTCTCCACAGGAGTACCCGAAGGGTAAGTCAAAAGTCAAAATTAATTAAATAACTCCTGGGGATTGGGGATAGAGGAAACGCCGTGACGTGTCCTGCGGGGAAGCTTAGTCGAGCTGCGTCAGCTAAACGGTGACACAGGAGAAGAGAATAACTAATAACTAATAACTAATGACCAATAGGCATTTTGGCACACTTATTTTGAAAAGTATAGGTATGCTATGGAAGTGGGATAAATTTCGTGTGAAAAGTAATAAAACGTGTAATCTCTCAGCTGACTACTGAGGGATTTTTATTAAACTATTATTGTAATTCTTCTCTACTCATAATTTTAAATTAATATTGCCTTCAAATATTTATATATTTTCAAGAGACACTCATCAAATAAAGTTCATTTCCACGCGGTCTAAAAATTCTATATCAGATTTTTACATTAACTGTTGTCTACGCCTTTTTTTGTAATTGACTAGGCACAAGATTAAAGTTAATAAAATCATAGCTTTCAAAGCAGAAGGTTCTACTACCTTCTTCACCTCTGGAGTCTGGGTAATGGGAATGTCACATTGTACTTCGCCCACTTGACCACTATTCCCAGAACCACCACCACCAATATTCAAATCAGGACATACATTATCAGGAAGTTGTGGTGTTGGTATCCCAGGAATTTCAGGAACAGACTGAGCAACAGCACGACTTGATGAACCATTTCGATCCCCAATTGATGCCAGTAATAACGCTAATAATGCAAGAGGTAATAACCAGGGAAGAATTCTACCAAAACCATCTGATGCAGTTGAAAAGTATTGAGAGCCATCAAGGACTGATATGTCATCGGTTATTACGTTGCCTAATGGTTCTATGACTGAATCATCAAATATATTACCTGTTAGCACGTCACCTGAATCAACTAAACCGCCTGGCATCTCATCAAGAACTACACGTCCGTAGTCACCATTATTGATGTCTACTTGAGAGTAGGGTTGTGAAAGTAGCCTCAAAATACTTGCTTTGAATTCTTCGTCTCTTCCCCCATTCATTGCACTGATGGCTCTGGCAATGTTGTTCTGATAAAATCTCATCACATCAGGCTCTAGATTCATCTGAATTATCTGTTGCTTGAGATCAGGAATTTTGGCTGCCTCTTCTACCATGACACGCCCGAAGGCATATTTCATGTCCGCAAACGCTCTATAAGGATCTTGTCCTCTTAATGGCGACCAATAGAACTTGCTGGTGACATCTCCTAGACCTGCTACACGATTACGACTCAGAGGCTCTCCCAAAGTGTATGTGACTGAATCAAGAAAGCGGTTAGACCCGTTCCTCCAAAGGGATGTATATGGTATGGGTTGTTCTATCAGATTGCGATTGTTACCGTAATAAGTCGCAAATCTATTGAAGTTATCTTCCCCACCAGCTGCTTTCATCAACATCTGTTGATAAGTCAGCCCACCGTTAGACTCGATAATTTTCTCTAGTACCGTCCCAGTTTTACCACAGCGCAAACCCTCGCCTACAACACATGCAGGCATAACTCGCATTTGACGCAAACCAGCACCGTTATTTTGCAGCTGATACTGCAAATACTGTTTTTCTAGTCCTTGTGGAATCTTTACCGGCGCACCCACATTTAGTCCTTGCTGCTGTGCATTAGCTGTCTGGCTAAGAATCAGTGCGGTGACTAAAGACGAACAGACAAGTGTGATATTTTTGATAGTCGATTTCAACAAGACCCTTCTCCGGTAGATGACACAGAATATTTGAATGCTTGGTAGGAGCAATTAATGTTAATGAGGCTGGGAAATCTCAGTGTGAGATATAGATAATCAGTTTTGAGGGGAAGAAGAACTGATATTTTTAGGTAATTGGATATTAATAGTAATTGCTGTTCCTTTGAGTCCTCCTGTTGTTAGTGGGTGGTACATAATTAATGCGCGGTTTGGCTGATCAAAGAGAAAACCACGACGAGAGGGTTTGATTTTTTCATCCTTGACTAGAGTGATAAAAGCTTCTAAATATCTGCGTATACTTGGTTTATTTTCCTGCGTGACATTAGTGTGACGCTCAATCAAAGTCATAAAGAAGTCTAAACTGCGGCTATCTTGCCCTAAAATCAGACTGCTATTATCTAAAAAAGAACTACCAATTAACTTGCCGCCCTGCTCTTTAACTTTAAACAATGTGTAGTAGCGTCCCTCTTTGTTAGGATCATTTACATAGCACACCCAAGACCCATCTTCACTACGTGAAAAACCTTGTTCTGCAAGGTAAGAAAACAGCGAACTGGTTTTTTGATTGGGTAGAGCTGGTAACAAATCCTCGACAGGATCTAAAGAGCAAATCTTTTGGGTGGTTGTTGCTTGAGGAGTATTAGGTACTTCTTCCGCATTGACGTGTAACTGCTTGCCATTAAACATAGATATACAAGCAATAGCAGTGAAGGCAATTAATCTATTTAGATGAATAATTTGACTCATTTTTGTGTCCTCGTTGATGCTGTTATTCAAGTTTGTAACTGGATATCAAAATTTTATAGCTTAACGTGAATGCTAAGTTATTTTTTGGCTTTTTTTTATTACGTTGTTCATAGTGAAAAGCATGAATAATCTATCTCCCAAAACAAAGCAAAATTGCCCTATATTTAGCATTTTTGTCTGATTTATTTACTGCCTTAAGATAATGCTAAATATTTTCAAGTCAGCATAATCTATCAGCCAATGTTGCATGACTTCATACATGAATTTCCAGGGGTAAATGATAATTAACTCGTTTTTCTACTTGTAAATGTCACAACTATTTTTTAATAGCTATAACTTTCTTTAATGGGTTCTCCAAAAAAATTGTGTGATTAGTGTTTACTTAAGGATTAGAGTGATACTTGTCTCATACCAATAACTTTAAGTTGGTTATACTTAATAGTTTTTTATATTTGCTTGCTATTTATAACAGTGTTCCTTACCTCTCCACCACTACGTAATATTATTTAAAAATTTCTTTAGTTTACGAATGTTTACTAAGGAAATTTTTCATTGATGATACTTTGAGTTATTCACACCACTAATATTTCTTGGTTGCTGCCTAAAATACTTAGCACTCTTGTGATTTTCTGACAAATTCAAGAGTTATTGCAGCCAAGTACCTGTGTAATCACGGTCACTTGCTGACCAATTCAATATGTTTTTTAGTTAGTGTGCAGTAATTTTACCATTACCTATTTGGGCGAGATGGGTAGCATAGACAACTTTAAAAATCGCACACTAGAAATTTTTCTTCTCTTTAAAATTACAAGCTGAAACAATATGAAGTATTGACAAATATTAAAATATATTATTAAGTATATACCTATAAAGTCATATAGTTATGTAAATCCCTGTTAAAGCTTAATGTCACTATTGTCCGTACACCCAACTTACGTGACAGCAATAAAAATATTTTTCACTGAATAGAAAAAACGTTATCCACAAAAAAGTAGAGACGTAGCATTGCTGCGTCTCTACTTTTTTTGGAGATGTCTACTCTATATGGAATAGTACAAGGGGAAGGATTTAGCATCCTTGGGTTTGACATATACTTTCTGCTGTGCTTCTAACTGTAATTCGTTAAAGCGATCGCGCGTCAAGTGAGCATTTACAACTTGACCATCATCTAAGGTCAACTCTACCTGAATTTCCCAACCCAAGTGAATTAAGCGACTGACTGTCGCAGGTGCAGTAGTACCATTGGCTTGCTTTTCAATGACTACATCTTGGGGGCGTAAAAATACATCAGGGTGTGACGAATCAAACCCACTGCTTTGGAAAATCTTCGATGTGCTGGGTAACACGTTCACGGGTCCGATAAAACTCATGACAAAAGCACTGGCAGGATTATCGTAAATTTCTGCCGGTGTCCCCACTTGTTCTACACGTCCTTGGTTCATCACCACAACTTCATCAGAAACTTCCATCGCTTCTTCTTGGTCGTGGGTGACAAAGACAGTTGTTACATGAACTTCATCATGGAGGCGACGTAACCAGGCACGCAAATCTTTGCGAACTTTGGCATCCAATGCCCCAAAGGGTTCATCTAATAGTAATACACTGGGTTCTACGGCTAATGCTCTGGCTAAAGCCACGCGCTGTCTTTGACCACCAGACAGTTGTGACGGATAGCGATCGCCTAATCCACTTAATTGCACCAATTCTAGCAATTGTTCTACTCGACCTTTCACTTTTTTAGCGGGGGTCTTGCGAATTTCTAAACCAAAAGCAATATTTTGCCGGACTGTCAGATGCTTAAATAGAGCATAGTGCTGAAACACAAACCCAATATTCCGATCCTGCACACTCTGATTTGTGGCATCCTGACCTGTAAGCAAAATTTTGCCGCTATCTGGCATTTCTAAACCAGCTATTAAACGGAGCAGCGTAGACTTACCAGACCCCGATGGACCTAATAAAGCTACTAATGAGCCACTGTCGATTTCTAAGCTGACTTGATCGACAGCTTGAAAACTTCCGAACTGCTTGGATACATTCTCAACTACTATGCCCACAAGTGCTGTACCTCTGCCACTCTAACTACGGCTTATTGCTAGGCTTACCGTAATTTAATATATACCATATCTTGTTGCACTTAGATTAAAAATATTTAGTCATTAGTCATTAGTTCTTCTCCCTAGTCCCAAGTCCCGCACTGAGTTACCGTGTCGAAATATTAAGGAATGTTGCATTTCTGTCAAAACCTGGAGGTAGAGCGAGAAATCAGCCAAAAGACCGTGGTACGATGCTTTCGGTAAATGTGAAGATTGGGAGAAAACCTTTGACACTACGGGTTGCTGTTGTTGGATCAGGCCCAGCTGGTTCCTCTGCTGCTGAAACACTAGCAAAGGCTGGGATTGAGACCTATCTATTCGAGCGTAAGCTAGATAACGCCAAGCCCTGCGGAGGTGCTATACCTCTGTGTATGGTAAGTGAGTTTGATTTACCACCAGAGATTATTGATCGCCAGGTGCGGAAGATGAAAATGATTTCACCTTCCAATCGTGAGGTTGATATCAATTTAATAAAACAAGATGAATATATAGGAATGTGCCGCCGCGAAGTGCTAGATGGCTTCTTGCGGGATCGGGCGGCAAAACTGGGGGCAAATTTAATTAATGCCACTGTTCATAAAGTAGATATACCATCAAATAACACCGATCCATATACTATTCACTATGTTGATCATAGTGAAGGTGGTGTACAAGGGATTACCCGAACCCTGAAGGTCGATTTAATTATCGGAGCAGATGGGGCAAATTCCCGTATTGCCAAAGAAATGGATGCAGGGGATTATAACTATGCGATCGCGTTTCAAGAGCGGATTCGCTTACCCCAAGATAAAATGGCATACTACAATGACCTGGCCGAAATGTATGTCGGTAATGACGTTTCTACAGACTTCTACGCTTGGGTTTTCCCCAAATATGACCACGTAGCCGTCGGTACTGGCACAATGCACGTCAACAAAGCCAGTATCAAACAGTTACAAGCTGGTATCCGCGCCCGTGCCAGCGAAAAACTAGCAGGCGGTAAAATCATCAAAGTAGAAGCCCACCCCATTCCCGAACATCCCCGTCCCCGGCGTGTAGTTGGTCGTATTGCTTTAGTCGGAGATGCTGCTGGCTACGTTACCAAGTCTTCCGGTGAAGGTATTTACTTTGCAGCTAAATCTGGACGGATGTGTGCAGAAACCATTGTGGAAATTTCCCAAAATGGTAGTCGTATTCCTACAGAGAACGAAATCAAGCTTTATATCCAACGTTGGGATAAAAAATACGGTCTGACTTACAAAGTGTTAGACATTCTACAAACAGTCTTCTATCGTTCCGATGCTACCCGCGAAGCATTTGTAGAAATGTGTGGTGACTTGGATGTACAAAAACTCACCTTTGATAGCTATCTGTATAAAACAGTCGTTCCCGCTAACCCATTTACCCAGTTAAAAATCACCGCCAAGACAATTGGTAGCTTAATTCGCGGTAACGCTTTAGCACCCTAATCAGGAGTAATGAGTGCTATTTAAATAGTGCTGAGTGCTGAGTTGTGAGTGTTGAGTGCTGATTAATATAGCGTTTATTGGTTGAGCTAAGTAGAAGAACCCTATCCCCGCAGGCGAGGAGGGAAATATTATCTACCTCATGTCATTAGGAAACGTTATACGTTATGAGTAACGAGTGAGTTTACCCTGACTCACAACTCGCATCTCACAACTCGCATCTCACAACTCAGCACTCAGCACTCAGCACTCAGCACTCACAACTCAGCACTATTTAAATAGCACTCCCTAGATTCTGCCAACAGGGAGTGCTATTTATTTTAGGAAAGTTTAGCGATGATTTGTAGCGATGTATGTGTCATGTCAATTTGCGGGCAAAGCTTACCTGTAGGGTAAATTAGCGAAGCGAAATCTAGACACGCGCAGCGCGACTGCTTGAAGAGTAGAATTTCCTGTGATACCCTACATTGCAAACTGTATCTTCCTCAGTGTGTCCCATCATTAAGGGACTTGAGCAAGATTTCACTCAACTACTGATGTGGTAGCACCCTCATTTGATGGTGGAATACTAGGCAATTCCAGGCAGTATCCCGCACCATACACGGTTTTGATATAGCGAGGGTGGCGGGGATCTGGTTCTAACTTTGTCCGCAAATGCCGGATATGCACGCGAATAGTTTCGATATCATCATCAGGATCGTAGCCCCAAACTTCTCTGAGGATTTCACTAGGGGACACAGTTTGACCATGACGTTGCAGCAAACAGTGCAGCAGTTCAAATTCCAAATGAGTGAGTTTCACGGTTTGATGAAACCAGATAGCCTCAAATCGCTCTGGAACTAGAGTCAGAGACCCATAGTTCAAAATTTCGCTGTGCTTTGCTGCTTGGGGAATGCGGTCAGTACGCCGCAATAATGCTCGCACTCGTGCCAGCATCTCTTCCACCTCAAAGGGCTTGGTCAGATAGTCATCAGCACCGGCATTAAAGCCTTCTACCTTATCTTGAGTTTGACTGAGGGCAGTCAGCATCAAGACGGGTATTTCGGCTGTGCGTTCGTCCCGGCGCAGACGCTGGCAAACTGTAAAACCATCTACCCTTGGTAACATGAGATCAAGCATGATCAAGTCTGGTTGTAGCTGGAGAGCTAGGGCTTGACCTTTAATTCCATCTTCGGCTTGACTCACATCGTAGCCAGCCATTTCCAAGTTGACGGCAACGAGTTCTGAAATTGCTGGGTCATCGTCTATGACAAGAATCCTCGGCATTCTTAAAAAATTATTACTACTGATTAAGGATAAATAAGAACCTTTGGTAGATACAAAGATTTCTGTCTTGATTATAAAAAAGATTTTAAATCTAACATAAACCTTAAAACTGACAAAATTGAGAAATCACGAATAAATTACCTGAAATTTTCGCTATGATATGTGACGCTCCCTACAAACTGGCTTGGTTTCTCCAAAATGGTGCGATGGCGTAACACTCAGCTGTAGGCGATCGCTACAGTCTACACGGCTATATGGGGCAGACGTTATTGGCAAAACACAATTCGTCATCCAGAGCCACCATACCAAAAAACGGTGTTGATGGGTGGGCAAGATGTACCGATTCATCGCTAGATTGCCAATTTAATTGGCGCGGTCAAGGTCAAGATGCTGATCTTTGGTGGCTTGGCATCAGTTTTTACAGTGGCTAGAACCACAGGTATAGCTAATACCATTTTGGATTTTAGATTTTGGATTGGGAATTGCTTTGTGTGTCTCAATTCTGGGAATCCATCTGTCGCATTCTTTTTTCAAATTGGTATAAGTTTTAAAAATATTATTTTAGTATAATTCGCTACAATTAATACATTATTATCGTAGCATCCTGTAGACAATTCCACGGTTATGGACTAATGAATTTTTGACTGATATGCTTTTAAATTATAGTCTTTTAGGAAATGAAACAGCCCTGCGCAAGCAGGGTGAAGTTCTTCGTTTGTCCTGAGCCATCAAGCACACACGAATTACGTAAAGCCTGCGGCATAGCTTTGCTTAGAGCGAAGCGGGGGGAGCATCGTTACGAATTACTCCTCGTGGCGATCGCTTTTTGATATGCTGGCCTTTCTATCATGCGCTGGATATATTGCTCAACGGCTGGGTAAGCACTCAAATCCAGCTTCAGCATTATGGGAATGTAAGCCAAGAGAGACCCCACCGCGACATCAGCAACGCTGAATTCCTCTCCTAGTAAAAAAGGTTGTCGGGCAAAAATTTCATTCAGGGGAGTCAACAACCGGGGCGTTTCCCGTTCCTGGTTGGCTTCAATAAAAATACCATTTCCCAAAGTAGCATTTGCAAATATTACCCATTGATTAATGATCGCCTGCTCCTGTGGCGAAACTGGGTGTTTGCCATACTTATCGGCCAGATAAAGTAAAATTGCTCCGGATTCCCATAGCACAAAGTCTCCATCTACTATGGCTGGTACTTTGCCGATGGGGTTAATTTTCAAGAATTCAGGCTGGAGATGTTCTCCCGCCTGCATATCTAGCATGACAAACTCGTAGGGAACTTCTAGTTCCTCTAAATACCATTGCACGATCGTAGCCCGACTACGCGCACCACCATACAGTTTCAACATAACTACCTGAGACTAAAGAACTTTGTGAGTGTGAGAATGCTGTTTCACATTATCTTCTTTTGTTACTAATCTAGCGGCGTTTAGTATGCGCTTGCGATCTACGGAATATTGAAAATCAGCGTAGGTTGAACCTACGGGGATCAAAGCTTGTGCGCTTTCACGCCGCTTGTAAGTGCGAGCTGCTGCAAATACCCGTGACACAAATTCATCTGCAAATTGAGCCGAATCAGGAAACCCTGTGGGGAAGGTTGGCTGTTCATCGTTTACAACTGCGCCCACATTGGTTGCACAAGCTAATTTATAGGATGTAGGAATACCTTTGAAAATTGCTTCTAAAGCTGCTGAAGGGATGGGTTCTAGGACTTCGACTTCATGAACTTCTCCATCTTCTTTGATGAAGCAGGTTGCTAGACCAATCACAACATAATCATCAGCCGCTAAATCAGGTGCATTTTGGTAAGTCATTGTTGTCATGAGAAATAGGACTGGGGACTGGGGACTGGGAATTTTAGATTTTAGATTTTGGATTGAATAATCTAAAATCCAAAATTGCAAATCCAAAATTGAAAGACTGGGGATTGGGGATTGGGAGAAAAATTCTACCTTGTCTACCTTGTCTCCCCTCCTCTGTCTTTGGCATTTTACCAATTTGTCTCTCTAACTCCTGGAATGTTCGTAGAGATTAATATTTGATGTTTCGTTTCAGGAATTTAACCTGGGGAAGAAGTATCTGTAACTAGGTTGGAGCATTAATTGTCTGTATGAAGTGTATTTTTTACTGGTTGCAGTTCCTGAAATGTGATTTCGTCATTGTAAATAAGTAATTATAGACACCTGCACAAGTGATACACAATCACTGATACCGCAACAGTAAAAATTCTAACTTTATTTCAAGGAGCATTTAGGCAAAAACATGAATATTCAATCATTTCTAGCTGCTGGAGAACAGCAAAACAACTGTTATAATTCTGTTGTTAATAATACATTTCCTGACAAAGAAAATGGGGCTAATGGTGACAGTTACTTACGTTCTTGCGCTTTGAGTGCAGCTCAACAGGGGAATTATACTGAAGCGATCGCTCTTTTAACCGAATTAATTAAACGCCATCCACACAATGCTGTGGATTACAACAACCGGGGGTTAATTTACTTCCAAAGTGGAGAACTGCACAAAGCACTCCGCGACTACAACAAAGCACTGCAATTAAATCCTCATTTGGCTAGTGCTTACAATAATCGCGCCAATTATTATGCTGCTTGTGGGGAATTAATGGCTGCACTGGCTGACTATGATTGCGCCATTGATTTTCATCCAGGCCATGTAAGAGCCTGGATTAACCGTGGGATTACTTTACGCGATTTGGGACAATACGACCAGGCAATTGAGAATTTTGATAATGCGTTGCTATTTGGTCAGCTAGAAGGCCATATTTGGGCTGAAAGGGCTAGAACTTATCATATTTGGGGTGATTGGAATTGTGCGATCGCTGACTACCGTCGCGCCCTGACTCAATTACCTGTCCTGGCGAATAAAAAAGATGTTCCTGGCTATCGTTTGCGATTACAAATAGAAAATTGGCTTAGTGAATTATTGCCCGCACATCCTATGAAATAAGTAAAAATCTTATAGATAAAGGTTTTTACTTTTGCCCTTTGAGACTATGTAAAATTAAAAATCTCAAATTAAATATCATTATTTATGTATATTTACTTTTTTTGATTCAATCACCAAAAACTGCAAATCCTCCTGTACTTTTCTATAAATTAACTTTTCATAAACTCTCTGCGCCACTCTGAGTTTAAAAATATTATGTTCAACCACCAGCAAGTAAAGGTAAAATAACCGCCGCAATCATTCCCCCTAAAACCATTACCTCTACAACCCTCAAAAGTAAATTATTCTGTATCCCCAAATTAGCCGAGAAATTACCCCACCAACTACGCAAACCATTCAACCAATGACTAGGGGTATCTTCTGCGCGTACCTTTAACAAAAACATTGAGACTAGTAAAGGTAAACCACCCACTTTACTAGACATCAAAACATGAATAGCTAAACAGCAAAGCATCACGACCCAAGCAATCAAATGCAGATAATACCAACTGTGATTTAACTCTCCGGTAGGCAGCCATTCTTCCTTCATCATTCTGCCAGAAATTAAAGCGAAAACAGAGGCTATCAACATCAGAGTATTAGTAATTCTCTGCAAACTTACCCACCAAATCGGTCTACCTATCTGAGTTAAGTTTTGTAAGGAATCTTGTTGTAATAGTCGTTTATTTCCCGCATGAAAACTATAGAGGGCGATCGCCGGGAAAACCACCAAGAAAAAAACTGCAAATGTACCGTGAATATCTATAATGGCATCGATGCGAGGAATGAGGATTTTACCAAATCTGCCATCGAAGGTATTGTAAACCAGAAATCCTGTAATCATGGCAGCGATCGCTAAAATGCCACTTACACCATGCAGGATACGTAACAACAAAGGTTGGTAGGGAGCAGAACGAGACATATAAAGTATTTAAACACCAATAAAATTAATATACATTTATTTGAATATTTGTAAATATATGCTTAAAAGCCCTCTCCGATATCCTGGCGGTAAATCAAAAGCCATCAATCAGATAATTGAATACCTACCAGAAAGTTTTGCTGAATTTCGAGAACCATTTATAGGCGGTGGTTCAGTCTTTATTTACTTAAAACAAAAGTTGCCTCATCTGAAGTTTTGGATTAATGATTTAAATCAAGAATTATTTCTATTCTGGAAAATTGCTCAATCTGATATATCTCGATTAGTTGCAGAAGTGCATCAAATTAAAGATAAATATACAGATGGTAAATTATTATTTACAGAATTAACGAGCGTTGATGTTAATAGTTTATCTGATTTAGAAAGAGCCGTCCGCTTTTTCGTACTCAATAGAATTACCTTCTCAGGAACTGTAGAATCAGGGGGATTTTCTCAAGAAGCTTTTCATAAAAGGTTTACTTATTCTTCTATAGAACGTTTAGAAAAATTAGCAAGTATTTTAACCCCAGATATTAAAATTACTAATTTGGATTACAGCAAACTAATAAATGCAGAGGATGAAAATGTATTTTTATTTTTAGATCCACCATATTTTAGTGCTACCAAATCTAAACTCTATGGCAAAGATGGTGATTTACATACATCTTTTGACCATCACAGATTTGCTGAAATTTTACAACCATGTCTCCATAAATGGTTAATCACTTATGATGATTCACCGCAAATTAGAGATAACTTTAAATATGCTCATATTTACGAATGGGAATTACAATATGGTATGAATAACTATAAGCAAGGGCGAGCAGCCAAGGGCAAAGAGTTATTCATCAATAACTATGAAATTAAACTCAATAGTGAGAAAAGCGTCAATAAAAATAGCATTAACAATTCAGATTTACAATTGGAACTTGATATTTTGACTTAACTTTGAGCGCGTCCAATTTTTCGGTAGGATAACTGCCATACACAATTGATGTAATTATCCCTAACAGTTATCAATTTAATATGACAATTTCTGCTAACGCCTCCCCGGAATCCTCAACCAGCTGGTATCTTCTCCTGCAACAGTTAATTGATGGTCAATCTCTCAGTCGCGCCCAAGCTGCCGAATTAATGCAGGGTTGGCTGACTGAAGCAGTCCCCCCAGAATTATCTGGCGCAATCTTAACAGCACTCAACTTTAAGGGTGTTTCCGCCGACGAGTTAACAGGTATGGCGGAGGTTTTACAATCTCAATCGAAAATGGGGACTGGGAAAACTTCCCCCACACTCAGGACTATTATCGATACTTGTGGTACTGGTGGAGATGGTTCTTCAACTTTCAATATTTCGACAGCCGTGGCTTTTGTCGTGGCTGCTTATGGTGTACCTGTCGCCAAACATGGTAATCGTTCTGCATCGAGTTTGACAGGTAGTGCTGATGTCTTAGAGGCTTTAGGTGTGAATTTAGCTGCTGATAGCGAAAAAGTGCAAGCGGCACTCCCAGAAATCGGGATCACTTTCTTGTTTGCCCCCGGTTGGCATCCCGCACTTAAAGCAGTGGCACAATTGCGTCGGACTTTAAGAATCCGCACGGTGTTTAATTTGCTAGGCCCTTTGGTAAACCCCCTGCGTCCGACTGGGCAAGTCGTAGGGTTATTTACACCCAAACTTCTAGAAACTGTTGCCCAAGCTTTACACAATTTGGGTAAAGAAAAGGCGATTGTCCTCCACGGAAGAGAAAGACTTGATGAGGCTGGGTTAGGTGATTTAACAGATTTGGCGGTGTTATCTGGTGGTGAAGTCAAGTTAACTACAGTGAATCCCCAAGAAGTCGGTGTCACACCAGCACCAATTACAGCCCTCAAAGGTGGCGATGTCCAAGAAAATGCTGTGATTTTAAAGGCGGTGCTACAGGGGAAAGGAACTCAAGCACAACAAGATGCTGTAGCCCTCAATGCTTCATTAGCACTACAAGTAGCCGGTGCGATCCCATTGATGGATCATGCCCAAGGTGTAACAGTGGCTAAGGAGATTCTACAGACTGGTACTGCGTGGGCAAAGTTGGCACAGTTAGTTGAATTCCTACAGAATTAGTAGCATCTGAGTGCGATTGTGGGCGGAACTCTACCACGTTGCGTTTAATGGTGACGTCATAATTACCGAAAAAGTCATGTCCCAGTAACCCTGTTTCCAGTTCTGCCCCAGCGATCGCCACAGGAACGCGATTCACTCTCACACCCGCCAAAGTCATCGAATCCAGATAACCAATCGCAAATTCCACAGCCTTAGAACTAGCGGTGTTAGCTTTAGCTTTCCCCACCGCCACAACTCCCAAAGCACGCGCCATTTCTTGGGTAATCACAGTTCCACTTGCGCCTGTATCAACAATCATGTCAAATTGCTGTTGACCATTAAAAGTCACACTCACTACAGGCGTACCCCCAACCCGCCGTCTAATGGGGGCAGAATATACTTTTTCTGGGGAAATAGCGGCTGATAACGGAAAATTCCTTGGTTCTGGTGGTAGTTCTGTCGTTCCGGGGGGAGGAACAGGAATAGTAAATCGGGATGATGTTGAAGTCTCAGGTGGGGGCGAGGACGGACGAGAAACAGCCACCTTTTGCTTTTGAGACGCTACAGCTACCGACTTAGGCGATGGACGAACCACAGTATTAGCTTGCCTAATAGCATACTTCATGTGTCCTTCGTACTCAGAAATTTTCGTCTGCGCGATCGCAAACTCTGAGCTTGGCCGTTTGACTTTCTGCATCAAAGCGATCGCATCATGATACTGACTCGCCACCAAATACCAATCATCTGGTGATTGAGCCGATTGACTGATACTGGTCGCACCTGCTGCCTTATCTAATCCCAGTTCAAAAGGACTAGGTTCTAAGACCGATGATGGCAGGTCTATTGATGCTGGCATATTTGGTGCTGGCGTAGTTTCAACAGAAGATTGTACTACGGCTAAATCATCAGTCACTACAGACTGTTGATTGCGAAGAATACCCGTCTTTGGCTTACCTGCACTACAACCAACACTCACAACTGCGATCGCACCAGAGAGAACAATTAGGGTTGCACGAGAAAAAAAGGGCTGAAGCATAATTAATTTCGATTTTAATTGTCCCAGGACTCCTGCCACCAACTCCCATTGTAGATTTAATTTCCTATTGAAGAATTTAAAACCCAGAATTTCAGAATTATTCCTTCATTTTAATTTTTAATTAATTTCCTTGGTAAGGTTCAATTCGCCAACTCATGGGATAATTAACAGTCGCAGTATTAACTAAATTGGGGACTCAAGACTGCTCACTATTAACAAGACACCAGGAAATAGCAGAGCAGCAGAGGGGCAAAAAAGAGGAAATAGCCAATGCCCAGTTCCCAATTCCCAATCCCCAATCCCCTATTTATCGCTTATGCCCCTGTCTGACGCAATACCTGCTCTACTTGTCTTAGCAGATGGAACTGTTTACCGTGGCTGGTCTTTTGGTGCGACGGCAACCACCATCGGAGAAGTCGTGTTTAACACTGGCATGACTGGATATCAAGAAGTCTTGACTGATCCCAGTTACTGCGGCCAAATTGTCGTATTCACTTATCCTGAGTTGGGCAATACTGGCGTTAATCCCGAAGACGAAGAATCGGACAAACCACAAATACGCGGTGCGATCGCCCGTAATATTTGTCATAAACCCAGCAACTGGCGATCTACACAATCCCTACCTGACTATCTCCAACAACACCACATTCCAGGTATCTACGGCCTAGATACCCGCGCCCTTACCCGCAAAATTCGGATGTATGGAGCAATGAACGGTGGGATCTCTACAGAAATTTTGGATGAAGCAGAGTTATTAGAGCAGGTACAAGCAGCCCCTAACATGGCAGGCTTAAATCTAGTTCGGCAAGTCACCACACCCCAAGTTTACGAATGGTCAGATCCCACAACCCCCGCTTGGGAATTTAAGCCAGAAACTGCGGTTAATAACCAGGAATCCTTAACGGTTGTCGCCCTAGACTTTGGTGTGAAACGCAATATCTTACGTCGTTTGGCTAGTTATGGTTGTCGAGTAATTGTTGTACCTGCCGATACACCAGCAGCAGAAATTCTCAAATACAATCCTGATGGTATCTTCCTCTCGAATGGGCCTGGTGATCCGTCAGCAGTTTCTGAAGGGATTGCTACGGCTAAAACCCTACTCGAAAGTCAAAAACCCATTTTTGGCATTTGTATGGGACACCAAATTCTCGGTCACGCCTTGGGAGCAGAAACCTTCAAGCTAAAATTCGGGCATCGGGGTTTAAATCAGCCTGCGGGATTAACACAAAGGATAGAAATTACCAGCCAAAACCACAGCTTTGCGATCGACCCAGATTCTTTACCTGAGGCAGTTGTGGAAATTAGCCACCTCAACTTAAACGATCGCACCGTCGCTGGATTACGGCACAAATCTCTACCCATTTTTTCAGTGCAGTACCACCCAGAAGCCAGTCCAGGCCCCCACGACGCTGATTACTTGTTTGAGCAGTTTGTCCAATCCATGCAAACAGCACGTCAAGCAACTACAGCCGAAGTGAGTTAAAAAAAACTGGGGAAAAAGTTAGTTCCGAGTCAAGAGTTCCAAGTCAAGAGTTGCAAGCGGGTAATCTTACTCAGCACTCACTACTCCAAAGACCTGTAGACAACAAGCCTAAAAAACATCTATACTTGAGCGTTTAGTTTAACCATGAGGAGGGAATTATTGCTGAACCACTAAATCTAACCGTCAGCCTGAGAGGTACTCGTGAAGCACGGGATAATTATCAGCTATTCCGCCTCACAGGTTTGTTAGATGCCTTTTCTGAACCGACATTTCGCAAGGTTCTTGGCAACAAAATTGAAGAAGGGCCAAAGCACATTATTCTGGATCTTTCGCAAATTGACTTTGTTGATAGTTCTGGCTTGGGTGCTTTGGTACAGCTAGCCAAGCAAGCTCAAACCGCCGAAGGAACTTTGCAAATAGTCACCAATGCCCGTGTAACTCAAACGGTCAAGCTTGTGCGCTTAGAGAAGTTTCTCTCGCTGCAAACCTCTGTTGAAGCAGCTCTAGACAACATCAAGCAGTCGTGATCGCTTGACCGAATCAAGCAATTAAGCTATTCCGAACAATGTATGGGATAGCTTAGTTTTACAGGCTGGCAATAACCTCTCCCTGTGGGAGAGGGAAAAGCCACCAAATTAGGTGACAGGCGATAGGCGACAGGTGACAGGTGACAGATAAGAAAATTTAGATTTACCTCACACTAATAAAAATTGCTATAAATAATGGGATTATTACCTTAAATATGTTTGTGCAAGTATTTGTACTTGGGATCAACCGGAGACAGGAAGCCGGAGTTATGAAATTTTGAATTGATTTTTCGCAATGCCCAATGTCCAATTCTCAATCCATGCAAAATCGCTGGCAAAAAGATAAAATTAGTAAATAATTCTGATAGTGTTAATTATGCTGGGTATATAAACACAGCATGGTTCTCAGAGAATAGAGCTATTTTTTGCAGATATTTACCATATATTTAGATATTTAGCCCGATAAGGAACAGTTAATTTGTGAAGTCAAAGGAGGAAGAGTTTTTAGATAGCAAAGATGAAGATCCCCTGACGGATACATCTTGGCATCAATTACTCTTAGCAAACACAGCGCAATTTACACAACAGATTTCTCAGGGGCAAATACAGCAAATTTCCCCCGCAGCTTTAGCATATTTGGGGGATGCAATCTACGAGCTTTATGCTAGAATGTATTACCTGCTACCACTACAAAGGCCAGAAGCTTATCATAGACTGGTAGTAGCACAGGTAAGAGCAGAAACACAGGCGCTACATTTGCGATCGCTAACTCCTTACTTGACAACATCCGAATTAGAAATAGTCCGGCGAGGCCGTAACGCCGCCACAGGACGACCTAAAAGGGTTAATCCCGAAATATATCAACAAGCAACTAGTCTAGAAACTTTAATTGGCTACTTGTATCTCACCGATTTGCCACGTTTAACCGAACTATTGCAAAAAATCCATCTAGAGAAATAAATAACCGCTTTAATCTCCATGATTGGAAAATCATTACGTAATGGTTCAGTGTATTCAGGAATCGGTATGTCTATTCATGCGTTCTATCCCAAACTCCCATGAACAATAAACCTAAAAAAATCAAAACTGCACCCGAAGCTAATCGCGGGCCAGTCCTCAAACTTAAAGGTAAGCGTGTTGTGACTAATTCGACTCGCAGTCCTAGAAAAGTAGAGAATCAGCCACATCCACGCCGTATCTTTACCCCTCCATCGGTATCTCCCAAACCAATAGAAGAAAGAGATAGCGATAACGACATGATCTATGGTCGTCATCCAGTCTTAAGTGCTTTAGAAAATCAACGGGAACTAAACCGCATTTGGGTGACTTCGCGTCTGCGTTACGATCCCCGATTTCATAATTTAATTCTCAAAGCCAAAGAAAACGGTACAGTCATTGATGAAGTAGAACCCAAGCGGCTAGATCAAATCACAGACCAAGCCAACCACCAAGGAATCGCCGCACAAATAGCTCCCTATTCATACATCGAATTACATGAATTGATAGAGCAGGCTAAGTCAGTAAATGATCCCGTTATAGTAGTAGCTGACGGCATCACCGATCCCCATAACCTGGGTGCAATTATTCGTACTGCCGAGGCTATAGGCTCTCAAGGTCTCATCATCCCTCAAAGAAGAGCATCCGGAATTACATCTACTGTAGTAAAAGTCGCAGCAGGTGCTTTAGAAAACTTCCCTGTAGCTAGAGTAATTAACCTCAGTCGCACCTTAGAAGAATTAAAAGAGGCCGGCTTTTGGATTTATGGTACTGCGGCAGATGGTAGCGAACCTCTCCACACCGTCAGCTTCCGTGGCCCTATCGTTTTAGTCGTAGGCTCGGAAGGCGAAGGTCTTAGTATGTTGACACAGCGATCGTGTGATGTGTTGGTATCAATTCCCCTGCTGGGTAAGACCCCCAGTCTAAATGCCTCTGTAGCATCAGGAATGGCACTGTATGAGATTTTTCGTCAACGTGCTGTAAATACTTTATACCTAGATAAATTACCAAAACCTCTTTGAAAATTATGCGTAAAAGAGTATAAAGAAATGTAAACAGAATAAACGACGATACCAAACATTTAACATTCAGTACCACTTTGATAAATTGGCGGCAACCATGACAACAATTTGGCATAACCTGAAAGAAACCGTAATTAATACTTACAATAGCCTTGGTTTGGCTTGGTGGGTAGAAATTGAAACTCAACATCCCCGTTGCACCTATTATTTTGGCCCTTTTCTCAATTCCACTGATGCCAAAGTAGCAACCAAAGGCTACGTAGAAGATTTAGAAGCAGAAGGAGCGCAAGGAATATTAGTAAATGTCAAGCGATGCAAGCCGGATAATTTAACTATTGCTGATGACCTGGGGGAACGCATTGACCGTAAAGTAACGCCTGCCTTTAGCGGTCAGATTTAATTTAGGCAATAATCAAAATTCCAGACTCAATAGTCGTTAGCACTTAAGTAAGTCGGCATAATAAAACCAAACTGTGTGAAAGAAGTAAATAAGGCTCAAACCCTTGTTCCCCATGCCACCTGCCTTATCCCAAAGATAATTATTTACGCCGACCTACTTAGCCTTAGCCATTAATAAGGTAGTGGGGGTTAATTACCCTGCCTCTACAAGCGGAGAGTTTTGTGTCGGGGTCAAATCCCCGTTACAAAACGTAATTGCGAATTGCTTTAAAAAGCGGCGTGTAGTTTTCAGATGCACGCAGTTTACACAAACTTATAGATAAGGAGGATGAGGGGGATTGAGATCCGAATAACGGCTACTTTCCTCGTTTTCATTAGGAGTACCCGCAAGGTAGGAGATTAATTAATTATGTATTTAAATTAAGATCCTCCCCTTGCTTCCTCATCCACCTTATAACCCACTCAGCACTGAATAAAACTCAGCACGGGCTACGCTAACAGCACTAAATCAACCACCCAATTCATTGGGACGCTTGTATTGCTTATAGGCAGCGTAAAATAACCCAGCGAGGGTAACTACAATCAAACCAAGAACAATACCTGATAGCAAGGGTTCAACCACTTTAAGTCTCCTGTTTACGATTATTCAACATTCATTTCCCGCTTATGATTTTACCAAATTGGGGATGAATCCCGCTTTCTACAAACATTTTAGGCAATCACCAGTCAGCAAAAAAGTCTCAGATATGCTTGCAGTCAGCATCAAGAACTTTTAAGCTATGTGTAGGAAATGAAAATTTTTGAAAACAACTAGACTTTTACAGCACAACTTTTGGATAACCAGATTACCAAACCTGAAACTCTGATTCAGCAGTGCGCTTTACTGGCTCTGGCGACACTGCTAGCAGTCTTTTTGGGCATTTTTGGTGTTCAGATGCTTCAAGCCTCTGACCCATACGTCAAGAGTGTTCTGGCTTTGCAAGGAGACCAAATACAAGGACACGCTATCTTTCAAATCAATTGTGCTGGCTGTCATGGTTTAGAAGCAGATGGACGAGTAGGCCCAAGCTTGCAAGGTGTTTCTAAACACAAATCCAAGTATCGACTAATTGATCAAGTCATTAGTGGTAAAACACCACCAATGCCAAAATTTCAGCCTAATACTCAAGAAATGGCGGATCTTTTGAGTTATTTAGAAAGTTTATAATTTGGTATTCAGTCCATACTAAGCAGTAGGTGAATCATCTTCTTGATCGCCTACTGTTTTTTGTGAGAAGTTTATTTTTACTCTTCAGTTAAATTACGTATAGTATTCGAGTAAACTTTACATGAATAGTATGTTTTTGCTATTAAAACCTTAAAACTGTGAAAAAGAGTCATATAGCCATCCTGTGCAGGATACTAACTCAGGATCTATCACCCTAGAGAGCCAAACCAAATAGATTATGACTGAAGTGCTTCAAATCGGCAACCGTCAAATCCAAGCTAGTGAAATTATTCCCTTACTAGCAAATTATCAACTGCTGCCACAATTACTAAGGGAATTAATTATTGATGAGGCCATAGTAGAGATAGAATGTCAGCCTGAAGAAGTAGCCCAAGCTAAACAGCGTTTTTATGCCGAAAGGCAGTTAACACAAGCAGCTGATATTCAAGCATGGATGACGCAACAAGGTTTGATTTCTGAGCAATTAGATAATATGATTTCTCGTAAATTAAAACTAGAGAAATTTAAGCAAGTTACTTGGGGTAACAAACTAGAATCTCATTTTTTCCAGTTAAAGGGAAAACTAGATAAAGTAATTTATTCCCTTCTCCGGACTCAAGATGCTGGACTAGCTCAAGAACTCTACTTTCGGATTCAAGCTAAAGAACAGTCTTTTGCAGATGTAGCACAGAAGTATTCACAAGGGCCAGAAGCTCAAACAGGTGGCTTAGTGGGGCCTGTGGAACTGAATACACTTCATCCAGCAATGGTACAAATACTTAGTAATTGTCAACCTGGTCAAATCTCATCCCCAGCCCGCATTGCAGAGTGGTTAGTAATTGTACGAGTGGAGAAGTTTATCCCAGCCCAACTAGATGATCCGATGAAGGCGCGTCTACTGAATGAATTATTTGAAGCTTGGTTGCAGGAACAGCAAAAGCAAGTTGAGGTAATTCGTAATTCGTAATTCGTAATTGGATGGAGGAGAAGGAAGGTAGGGTTGCAGGGGAGGAACTTTTACCCCATTGACTAATGACTAAACTGCTGAGTATAAAACCTTGCATAACGACGCTCAAGGGCTAATAATTCTTCATGAGTGCCTGACTCTACAATTTGTCCTCGTTCTAATACTAAAATACGATCGCACTTTCTGACTGTACTTAAACGGTGAGCGATAATAAATACTGTCCTTTGCTGCATGAGTCTTTCTAAGGCTTCCTGTACCAAAGCTTCTGACTCGGAATCTAAGGCTGATGTGGCCTCATCTAAAATTAAAATTTGTGGGTTTAGCAACACAGCACGGGCGATCGCAATTCTTTGTCTTTGTCCACCAGATAAATTTACACCCCTCTCACCTACCCAAGTTTGATATCCCTCTGGTAACTGGGTAATAAACTGGTGGGCGTTAGCAATTTTTGCTGCTGCTGCAACTGTTTCTAAGTCAAATGAGTCTTTTCCAAAAGCGATATTTTGAGCCACAGTCCCAGAAAACATGATTGTTTCTTGGGGAACTATGCCAATTTGTCGCCGCAAACTCTCTAAAGAGACATCCCGAATATTTACACCATCAATCAAGATTTCCCCATTTGTGGGGTCATAAAAGCGCGGGAGAAGATTAACGAAGGTGGTTTTACCAGCACCAGACGCACCTACCAGCGCGATCGCTTCCCCTGGCATTGCTAATAAACTAATATCTTTTAAGACGGGTTCTCCTGGTTTATAAGCAAATGTTATGTGACGATATTCGACTTTACCCAAAACAGGTGGTAAGTTGATCGCCTTGGGCTTTTCTGTCACCGTTGGTTGCATCGCCATCAATTCAAAGATCCTGTCTACAGAGGCTTCCCCTTGCTTAAATTCGTTGTAGTTGTTAGTGACATGACCGATGGGGTCGATTAATAACCCAGCTGCGGCCAGGTAACTAAAAAACTCTGCTACCGTTAAATTTTTTTGCTGAATTTGCCACGTTCCCACCAGAATTAAGGATAAAGCACTCAAGGCTTCTAAAAATCCGATGATGGGGATCTGCACAGCTTTCAGGCGTTCGGCTGAATATTTAGCTTGAAAGCTGCGTTCTGCTTCATGGCTAAATCTCGCAATTTCATAATTTTCTGCTGCAAACGCTCGAATTAGACGAATACCACTAAAAACTTCGGTGAGAATTGCTGATAAATCAGATACGCGATTTTGACTTTTAAGTGAGTATTTACGTAAGCGTTCCCCAAACCAACCAATTAACACACCCATCAATGGTGCGACTATCACTGTAGCTAAGGTGAGTTGCCAATTCAGGTAAATCATATATACCGGGATGGCTATCAACTGCAACACACAGGGGAGAAAGTCGTGAAACAGTTTATTGATGACTTCACCAATCCGGTCAATATCTTCGGTGAGGCGGTAAGATAAATCACCAGCTTTGGCAGTTTCAAAATAGCTTAAATCTAATTTTTGTAAGTGGGTGTATATCTGTTTGCGGAGATAAAAAGCGACTCTTAAAGCTGCTTTCGACATATAAATGTCTTGGACAGACTGAAAAACGCCACGAACAAGAAACACCAAGGCCAAGATTGCTGCTAATTGCGCGATCGCTATGACATTACCTTGACCAAAGGGCGTTGCTAACTTCCCCGCAAAATTAATTAGCGTCAATGTCGCCAGCACATATCCCAAAATGCCGACTAGTCCCTTAGTAATGTTCTGCCACTGGGGTCTAATATAGGGCAGCAGTTGCCAGTAATTAGAACGAGTTTTCAAGCTCTCACGTCCACAAAAATATGATCCTTTGTTAGACGCTAGCAGCTTTTGGGTAGTTTCTCAAAGTTAATTTCCTTCACTAGTGCAGGCTGGCAAAACTAAAGATATGGTTTCCTACCTAGAAAAGCAAAATTCACCTTATATAGAAAAAGACCACAAAAGCTGTATCAAAATCTACCAAATTAAAAATCAAAATCCGTTAATTTAAATAAAAGCTATAAATGTAATTCAGGCTACATATCCCATGCGACTAGAACAGTTGCAAGCGTTTCTAGCGATCGCCCAAACTGGCAGTTTCCAAAAAGCAGCCCAGAAATGTGGTGTCACCCAATCGACGATCAGTCGCCAAATTCAGTCTTTGGAGGCTGATTTAGGCGTGGAATTGTTTCATAGAACTAATCAGTCCAAGCTGACTTTAGGCGGTGAACGATTGTTACCTCGCGCCCGGAAAATTTGTCAAGAATGGGAAACTGCTACTCAAGAAATCACAGATTTAGTTGCAGGAAAGCAGCCGGAATTGTGTATTGCGGCGATTCATTCTGTTTGTGGTTCTTACTTACCACCGGTATTACAAAAATTTTGTCGTGATTATCCCGATGTGCAATTGCGGGTGACATCTTTGGGGAGCGATCGCGCCCTCAAAGTCCTCAAAGATGGTTTAGTAGATTTAGCGATTGTCATGAATAATCGTTTTCTTACCACCGGTAGGGAGATGGTCGTAGAAGTCCTTTATGATGAACCCATTGAACTATTGATTGCAGCTAATCATCCCCTAGCCCAATATGAATTTGTCCCTTGGTCGGAGTTGGTGCGTTATCCCCAAGTAGTATTTAAGGATGGTTATGGGATGCAACGCCTGATCCAAGATAAATTTGAGCGACTAGAAGCAAACCTACAAGCAGCTTTAGAAGTGAATACCCTCGATGCTTTTCGGGGAGTAGTACGCCAAGGTGAATTAATAGCTTTGCTACCCACATCTGCATTAGTAGAAGCACGCCTTGACCCTACCCTAGCAGTACGTTCTTTAGCAGCGAGTGGATCATTATCTGATAATTCTAGCTTGACTCGCCGCGTAGTCATGGTAACAACTCAAGACCGCCTGCACATTCCCCCAATCAAGCACTTTTGGCAGCTAGTCCGAGAGAATATTACCCCACAGTTTGACCAACAGCGATCAGCCTCTTAAAGTATGATTAGTCAAATGTCCACAGTCAAAAGTCCCCAGTCTTCAACTTGACTGTTGACTATTGACCATTGACTATTGACTTGTATGAGTATTTTATTCAGGGATTTGCTGAAAAAAGTAGGTAGTGGCAACCATACAGGCGAGAATCTAACTCGTGCTGAAGCAGCCACGGCTACCAAGATGATGTTATTGGGTGAAGCTACACCAGCCCAAATAGGTGCATTTTTGATTGCCCACCGCATCAAACGTCCTACAGGGGAAGAATTAGCGGGAATGCTAGATGCTTACGAGGAACTGGGGCCAAAACTGCAACCCATCAACTCTACACGTCCAGTCATAGTTTTTGGTCAGCCATATGATGGCAGAACGCGTACAGCACCCATTAGCCCTGTAACTGCCCTGATACTAGCCTCAGCCGGACAACCAGTTATTATGCACGGCGGCGATCGCCTACCAACCAAATACGGTTTACCCTTAGTAGATATTTGGCGAGGTTTAGGAGTTGATTGGACAGGCTTATCACTAGCAAACACCCAAGAAGTCTTAGAGAAAACAGGCATCGGCTTTGTTTATACACCACAGCATTTTCCCTTGACGAAGAGTCTTTGGGAATACCGTGATCAACTAGGGAAACGTCCACCCTTCGCCACAATGGAACTAATTTGGTGTCCCTATGCTGGCGATGCTCATGTTATAGCGGGGTTTGTCCATCCGCCCACAGAAGCCATGTTTCAGGTAGCTTTGGGACTACGAGGGGTGACAAAGTTTACATTAGTGAAGGGACTAGAAGGGAGTAGTGATTTACCACGCGATCGCACAGCCATCATCGCTTTATCTAAATCACCCCCAGAAATAGAAAGATTGCTCCTATCTCCCCATGATTACGGCTTTACTACCAAGAATGTACCCTTAAACACTATCGAAGAATTATTAGATCAGATGCAGGAAGTGTTGACTGGAACACCCAGCGAACTAATGCAAACAGCCCTGTGGAATGGAGGATTTTATCTCTGGCGCAGTGGAATTTGTACTGATATGCAAGCAGGTATAGCCAAAGCCCAAGAATTATTAACTACTGGCACAGTCGCTAAAAAACTCCACGAACTAAGTCAAGTCGCTTCTCTATGAGACGCTACGCGTTAAGCGGAAGCTCCGCCGCAGGCTTTACGCTCCAATTCAAAATTCAAAACAATTAGTAGGATCTTGTAGCTTGCTTGCCGTAGGCTACTCATTACTCATTACTCACCACTCATTCCCCACTCAGTAAAGTCAAAAATCGGCGAATCAGTCCAATAGTGACGGCTGGCAATTCTAACTGTGGTGTTAACCCTACATCTTCTAAGGGTTGAAAAACTTTGATAGCTTGGGGATTTTTCTCCGCTAGGCGGCGGCCAATCTCTGGCCCGGTGAATTGCGACTTTTGACCCCAAATAATGGCGGTAGGAGTAACTAATTGTTGAATATAGAGTGATAAATCAAAACACAAATCACCCCTAACAAAAGATAATGCTGCATATTCAGCATTGTGTTGTTGAGCAGATTGGAGATAAGCTTCAACAATTTCTTCGTAGATGCGGTTAGCTTGGGCAAATTGCCGTTGTTCTAAGAAACTACGAATACCCCCACTAGTAGCAATTCCAGTGCTGTATAGTAAGCGGTCAATAAGAGGAACGCTGACGATTTGGGCGAACAAGCTGCGGGAGTAGTCTTCGCCAAAGTCAGAAAGTCCCGCCGGTGTGACGAGAATTAAAGATTTAAATAGATTCGGATGGGTAATCGCCACTCGGATTGTAAACGCTGCTGTAAGAGAAGAAGCGATCGCCCTGACTGGAGTTGTACAAGTCTGCTCCAAAAACTCGCGAATAGTCGTTAAATAATCATCAATCGTGTAATTTCTTGCTGGATGTTCAGATCGACCCCAACCTATCAAATCAGGGACAATAATCCGGTATTCAGCAGCAAATGCCGGATAAACTTTTGACCACTCATAGGCAGAAGACCCACCACCAAATCCGTGTAGAAAAACTAACGTTTCTCGTTCTGTTGCGGCGGTTGTATTGTCTTGCCAAAGTGAACCATTAGCGGTGTAGTACACCATTTTACCCAGCGACGTAATTATCGAGCGTTGCTCAAATCCTTGTGGTTGAATCATAGTTTTGGGTAGTCATTAGTCATTAGTCATTGCACTTCTCTGCGTTCTCTCCGTTCCCTGCGGGACGCTGCGCAAGCTACGCCAACGCGGAGCGTGTCGTAGACAGAGGCTACGCGAACGACTAGGCGCAGTAGGTTCGGCATTGGGCATTGAATTTTCCCTCCTGCTATCCCTGCTTTCCTGTCACCTGTCACCTGTCGCCTGTCACCTGTCCCCTGTCCCCTGCTCCCTATTATCCTTGAACCAACAATCTAGAAACCTCTGGCCTGCGTCAGATTAAGTAGATGTAAAATCACTAGGTTACTTGTAAAGATTCAGTAATTTTTTTTCCTGTATAAAAGCAGATTTTGCTTATAACTACTATATAGCCAGGTTTCATTAGATTTTATTTTGGTAGCTAGTATCACTTAGACAATACTTTGGGATAAGTTTTTTGTGATAGTCTACAGAAAACTTACGGATAGTTTTGTACTTATTACTATAGTCAAAACGTTCGCCAAGGGTGGCTATACATCATCAGCATCAAGATTAAGAGAAATATCTGTTGGTGTATTTACTTATTTAGTGTTTCTCTGGTTAATGGTAAGGTGGGGTATTGTGGGCAAGCAGGCGACTCTTCAATCAGATCAAATACCAAGATTTGAAAATCCTACATTTGCACTTGATACATTGGGTGTGCAAAATCAAATTATAGCTTCAGCTAGACGTGGACAACTAGAAGAAGTAACTGATAGCATTCCGCTTGATGTACCTACGTGTATATCTCTCAATTTAGAAGATTTAAAATGCTTTGAAGTTGTAGAGCATCAGTATGAGCAATGGGGTGTAATTTTTCAAAATTCCCTAGCCATACAACCATCAAATCCAGCCTTCCCAACGAAGTCAGGGGTAACAGTATTGATGGGTTCACCCAAAAGTGGATTTTTAGAAGCCAGTTTCCTTCGTCCTGTAAACTGGGTAAGTACGTGTGTCACTAGCTCACAGCGATTAGTGCTTTCTGCCTATAATTGCGATCGCCAACTATTATGCCAAACGATCTTACCAGGGGCGAATCTAGCCAATTCTGATTCATCCTTATCCCCCAATCTATTATTATCTGTCGCCGCTAAAAACATTCACACCATTACCTTCTGCGCCTTTGATGGTCAATTCACCATCGATGAGTTCCGTTTTTGTGTTTAAAAAGAACGGATTCAACAGATACTTATGTGTTGGGCTATTATTTAGTATTTTTTCTGCCCGCGAAATTTAAAAAAATCAGTAATAAAACCTGATTTTGCTACTTCAGCCTAGATATGCTTGTAGAGTAATATGGATATTCCATTTATATTACTGAGTAGTAGGAAAGTGGCAAGTGTGAAATATGCTGAAATTTCAGTTTTCAATTACAGTCTAACTTTCCCATACCTAGTGGAATCAATCTATATAGATATTTTGTAAGTAGGTAGGTAAACACTGTGGCAAAGGCTGTATCTTCTTGGCAGCAATTAATCAACCAGAGACCCGACTGGCTGCTTCCAGAGTTTAAAACCAAAGCCACCAAGCAACGAACCATTCAGCGTTTCTCAGAGCCAGGAGCAATTCTAGGCTTGCTAACGTTACTTGTTGGTATGCTGTTGTGGAACTGGAAATTATTATTGGCACTGCTAGTTGGTATCAGTGTTATGTTAGTGGTCTACTCAATGCAAAAGTGGGATTGGCAACTGCATTGGAGAGAGATTAAAAAGTTTTTCAACAGTCCAAACCGTCAATTAGTCTTGGCAGTCAGCAGTGGTGGTATTGCTACTCTCATTACATATATGGCGGCGGCAATTTGGGCTGACTCCAGCAGTCCTTGGATAGCGACTGGGGCTATTGTCCAAGGGTTGGGAACTTTATTAACTTTAATTTTATTAGTCTGGCAAATTGTCAACTTTTACAGCCATCGTGAAGAAGATAGCTTTGAGAATTTGTTGCTAAATCTCACTCAACAAGACCCCATTCAGCGTTTAATTGCTATCCGTCGGTTAACTAAGATAGTCAACCGTCAGCAAACTGATCCGGCATTACAGCAAGACGTTCTGCGATGTTTATATCTCCTCTTGAGTCGAGAGGAAGAAACCGCAATTCGAGAAGCAGCCTTTGAGAGTATACAAACTTTGGAGCGATCGCAGTTACCATCCACTCCTTTACCTCTCATCCCTCTAGCAACCAAAATCAAGGCACGTGTTTCTATGTAGGGGTGTAGGTGACAGGTGATAGGTGACAGGTGACAAGGAAGCAATACCCACTTCCTACTCCCTTTTCACTACTGATTGGCGATGTAGTTTACCATTACGAACTTGTAGCACGGGCTTATTACACCGACGTACTAGTTGTTCATCATGGGTAGTAACAATAACTGTAGCCCCAAAAGAATTTAATTTTTGCAGAATTTGCATCACCTGCCAGGAGTTATCAGGATCAAGATTACCTGTGGGTTCATCAGCCAAAATTAGAGGCGGTGTACCCACAATTGCCCTTGCAATACTGACTCGCTGTTGTTCTCCGCCCGAAAGTTGATGAGGAAAACAATCGGCTTTAGAAATTAACCCCACCAGTTTCAATGTTGGTTCTAAACGCCTTTGAATTTCTTTGCGGGTGTAGCCTTGGGCTTGTAATACAAAAGTTACATTTTCCGCCACTGTGCGCTGGGGAATTAGTTTATAGTCTTGAAACACAATCCCAATGCGTCTTCGTAATAATGATAAGCGATCGCCCCGCAAAGCTGAGACATTGCATTCACTGACAATCACTTCTCCCTGCGTAGGTAATTCCTCACCATACAGCAGCTTCAAAAGTGTGGACTTACCAGAACCACTAGGCCCAGTAATAAACAAGAATTCTTTCTGTTTAACCTCTAAGTTGACATCTAACAAAGCATGACAGCCATTAGTATAAGTTTTCGTAACGGCGCATAGTTGCACCATATTACCAGCAGCACCACCGTGCTGTTGCTTTTCACTATCCTTCTGTTGTTCAGTTGTGACTGGATTGGTTAATACGGGCATTGCTAAAAAAGGGGAATTGGGAATTAGGAATTAGGAATTGGGGAGAAAATCCCATACCCAATAACTAATGACTAAAAATAATGATTCCCAGGAAATACCTAGGAATCACAAATTAAACACTCAAAATTTATTTTTGAATTTTGAATTTTGAATTTTTAAGTCGCACCCTTAGCTGTCAAGCGATAAATAAAAGCTTTAACCGCGAACTGGGGCAAAGCCAACATCCGCCGCCAACGCCAAGGTTCTTGATAAAGTCGATACAACCATTCCAAATTGTTATTACCCAACCAAGATGGCGCACGAGATTTTGTCCCTGACCAAATATCAAAACTGCCGCCGACACCCACCCAAATGGCTTGGGGACACAAATGACGGTTTTGGGCAATCCATAATTCTTGACGTGGTACACCCAAACCCACCAAAATTAATTGCGGTTGCAATTGCGCTAAAGTTTGTTGCAGTTGCTGTTCTTCTTCAGCAGAGTGGTAGCCAGAATGACTACCAGCTATATTCAAACCAGGATTTTGCTGCTGCCAAAACTCTGCTGCTTTTGCCGCTACTCCTGGCGCACCACCATAGAAAAATATTGTTTTGTCTGTCTGCTGTTGCCCAATCCCACGCAACAGCATTTCTGCTAGTTCAATACCTGGACAACGGTTGATCTTTTGCCACAGTAGCCATCTTAAATACAGAACTACCCCTGCACCATCTGGAATAACTAATTCCGCACTTTGAATGATTTTCGCCAAAGTAGGATTTTGCTGTGCTTGCATAGTCATTTCTGCATTGAGGGTGATGACATGAGTCCCTCGGCTGTGTTGCCAGCATTCTAGCAACCAAGTTGGATAGTCATTCATCACATGAACAGGTATTCCCAAAACCGAAAACACTTTAGGGGTTTGAAACATAGCCTTTATCTGAATTAGTCTCACACCAGATGATCTAGAACGATAGTTTATCAAATTTTTTAATAGGGTGTCTCTTACTTTTTGGCCAAAGTAAAAATAGGGAAGCTATCCATCTGGTGAAAATGACCCCATGCGCTAGATAGTTTTTTTGCCTACTGCCGATGATAAAAACAGCTTATAATTCATCAGCAGAGTTTTATCATCGATTTTTGATAAATTCTTAGCAAGATCATCCCCTTTCTACTAATCAAGAGGCTAGTATCATAGCGTGGTTAAGGCGTAGTGCCTTATGTCCCTACAAATGCACTCAATGGTAAACATTCTATATTTATCTGCGTACACAATTATTTACCTTGAACAGCAAGAAGGCTCACACTGTACCTGTACTCAGGTCAGTGTCGAGATGAATTGCGCGTGAGTTGTTAGCGAAGCGGGGCGTACTCGCCCGGAGTGTAGTCTGACCATATTTGAGCGCAGCGAAAACCGGGAAGACTACGACGACGAAACGAGCAAAATATGATGTTTTTTGGTGAAACAATCATCAAAATATGTGTTACCATGAATACGTGAACACGGTAAGGTCGATACCATGTATAGAGCAATTAAAGTTAGGATTTATCCCACTGATGAGCAAGAATCATATCTAGCTCAATGTTTTGGTAATACTAGATGGTTGTGGAATTATATGCTTAATGCAACAACCACCGCGTACAAAGAAACAGGCAAAGGGCTTTCTAAAGCAGCTATGGATAAGTTGCTTCCGGGACTAAAAAAAGAATTTGAATGGTTGGGACTAGCTTACAGCCAAGTTTTACAACGAGTAACGTTCAATCTTTCAAGTGCGTTTGTCAATTTCTTTGAGGGGCGTACTAAATTCCCTAACTTTAAACCTAAGCATGGTAAGCAATCGATTCAATACCCCCAAAATATAAAACTGATGCCAGAGGATTCTGTTATTAAGTTTCCCGGTAATCTGGGGTTAATGAAAACTGTGTTTCACAAACAACTACCTGACGCTAAATTCACGACTGTCACAATATCGAGAAATGCAGATGGTAAATATTATGCGTCTATACTATTTAACCAGGAAGATACCCCGGTCGTAGCAGTTAGAGAGGCTATAGGAGTTGATTTAGGGTTAAAGAATTTTGCTATAACTTCCGAAGGTTCTAAATATGACCTTCCAAAAAAACAATTAGCGAAATTAGAAAAGAATAGAAAACGCAAACAGAAAAAACTCGCTAAAAAAACTGATAAAACATCTAACAAACGTCGTAAAGCAAAACGTTTAGTTGCAAAAGTCTCTAGTAAAATAGCTAGAGTTAGAGAAGATTTTCTACACAAGCTATCTCGCAAAATAGCATACGAAAACCAAGTTATTTGTATAGAAAATCTAGCAGTTAAGAACATGGTTAAAAATCCTAACTTGGCAAAAGCGATATCAGACCAAGGATGGGGAATGTTTCAAACCATGCTCAAATACAAAACTGAGAGTTTTGGACATATCTATATTGAAATAGGTCGCTTCTTCCCATCTTCTCAACTTTGTAGTGAGACTCTACTACCTATTCCTATGCTACAGAAAGGCTATGATTCTTTAGGTGTTAGGTTTGTAGATTGCCCACACTGCACAAAGCAACACGATAGAGACATTAACGCTGCGATAAATATTAAAAATGAAGGATTGCGACTTTTGGAGTTAGGAACGAGCTTCTCTGCCCTTGGAGGGGATGTAAGACCAAAATCTTCAGGACGTAAAAAATCCACTAAGGTTGAGGCAGTCCCCAATGAATTGGGAAGCCTACACTGTACCGCAAGGTCAGTGTAGGTAGTTCACACTGCATCTATTAAGTCTTTTTTAGTAAACTCAGTTTTAAAGTTAAGGCAGCGTAACGGGTAGAAGTTGACTATGAATAAAATTCGGATTGTGCTGATTGAAGATCACGACCTTACCCGTATGGGTATTCGCACAGCTCTGCTACAAAATGAAGAAATTGAAATTGTCGGAGAAGCGGCTAATGCTGTCGAAGGATTGAAAATGTTAAAAATGGTACATCCAGATATTGCTATTGTCGATATTGGATTACCGGATAAAGATGGCATTGAACTTACACGGGAGTTCAATGCCATTAGGAATGGAGACGAGCTAGAAACAAAAGTATTAATTTTAACGCTTCAAGATAATAAAGAAGCGGTGTTAGCGGCTTTTGCGGCTGGGGCTGATTCCTACTGTATGAAAGATATTAAGTTTGATAATTTGTTGGAAGCGGTGAGAGTCACTCACGATGGCAATGCTTGGATCGATCCGGCGATCGCTCGCATTGTATTACAACAAGCACAACAAAATCCGCCCCAGCCCGATAATCTGGCAGCAGACCGCAAATATCTTGGCTCACGCTCAGACTCTTCAGATAATCAGGAGAATCCTGACTCCTACACCCTCACAGAAAGAGAATTAGAGGTTTTACAATTAATTGTCGAGGGTTGCAGCAATGCACTTATTGCCGAACGTCTCTACATCACCGTGGGGACTGTTAAAACTCACGTCCGCAATATTTTGAATAAGCTGTGCGCTGATGACCGTACCCAAGCTGCTGTCCGTGCCTTACGTTCTGGATTAGTTGGATGAATTTAATCTCTCAATTTTCTCAAATTTCACCCCTTGAAATTCAATACAAGGGTACAGAAAATCGAGAGTAAAGTTATACTCGTAAAAACAAATGATTTTGCTGGAAAAAACTACTTTTTCAGTAAATTTTTAGTTGGGCAAAATCAAAATTATATTGTTTTGCCACAGATTTACCTGCAAATAAAAGTCAAATATGACGCAAACCGAGGTAGAAAGACTTAAGCTCATGGTCGTAGACGATGAGCCAGATAACTTAGATTTACTCTACCGCACTTTTAGGCGAGATTTTCAAGTATACAAAGCCAATAATGCCCGTGGCGCATTGGCAATTCTGGAGAAAGAAGGAGAAATGGCGGTCATTATCTCCGACCAACGAATGCCAGAAATGAACGGTACGGAATTTCTCAGTCAAACAGTAGAGCGATTTCCTGACACCATTCGGATTTTACTAACTGGTTTTACTGATGTCGAAGATTTGGTAGATGCCATTAACTCTGGTCAAGTCTTCAAGTACATCACCAAACCTTGGAATCCAGAACGGTTAAAAGTTCTAGTTGAGCAGGCTACTGAAACATATCGCATAGTCAAAAAGCGTACCCAAGAGTTAAGTCGAGCTTTACGGCGGGAATCTTTATTTAATGCAGTGACAACAGCTATTCGAGAGTCATTGGATTATGAAAGTATGCTGCAAAAGATTGTCGCTACCATTGGACAAACCTTTGATGCTACTTGTTGTCTACTTAAACCAGTAGAAGATGATCTTCTCTTACCAAATGAGTTTTCTTATCAAAATCCAGTATTCCATACTCCCGATAATGCTTTTGACCCCAGTTTCTTAATTGAAAAGGTGCTAGCAACTCATGAATGTCAAATTTATCAAGAAATATATGACGACAAATCTTGTAACTACTTAGTTGTCCCCCTATCTTACCAACAAGACCTATTGGCGGTGCTGGCCTTATACCAATGGGGTCAAGATGAGCCTTGGCATGATGAAGAAATTCAACTAATTACAGGCGTCGCAGAACAAGCTGCTTTAGCTGTTTCTCAAGCCAAACTTTACCAATGTCTCCAGGAAAAGCAAGAGCAAATTAAAGCTGAGTTAGAAGTTGCTCGCCAAATTCAAAACAATCTGCTGCGCCAAACTCTACCTGATATTAAAGGTGGGAAGTTACAAGCTTGCTGCTACCCAGCACGAGAAGTAGGCGGTGATTTTTTTGAAGTCTTTGTCCACCCCAAAGGGGACTTGTGGTTAGCCGTGGGAGATGTTTCTGGTAAGGGTGTACCAGCTGCTTTATTTATGGCTAGTGCTATTTCTGTATTGCGTCGGGAATTATCTCAGGAAACACCTGCTGATCCCAATGTAGTTATACATAATCTCAATAATGCTTTATGTACTGACTTAATTAGCAACAATTGCTTCATTACTCTTGTCTTAGCTTGTTTCACCCCGACTACTAGAGATTTGGTATATGCGAATGCTGGACACATTTATCCAATGGTTTGGTCACAACAAGCGACAAGAGCAGATGAACCAAACTATCTCAAAGTCCGAGGTATTCCTATCGGAATATTACCGGAATGGCAAGCCCAGTCAGGTCGCTTAGTTCTCTCCCCTGGAGATACATTACTGCTTGCTAGTGATGGAATTACAGAAGCAATGGTATCAAATAAATTCTTATCAACCGCAAAAACCGTGGATGGCGTTTTCCCAGTAAGTCGTTCTATGCTGAAACAAGATGGTCTGTGGCAAATATTGCAAGACGAACCACAACCACTGTCTCTGAACCATTTACTAGCTTGCATCCAGGCAGATAACCCCGTACAAGAAGATGATCAAACTATACTCTCTCTGGAGGTCTTGTAAGTGATGAAAAGTGAGTTGCACGTACCAAGTGACTTGAATTATTTAAATATTGTAGAAAACTGGTTACTGGGATGTCTAAAAATCCAATTGGGGGAATCTGTTGATTGGTCAAGACAGTCCAGTCGTTTGCGTCTAGCATTGGTCGAAGCCTACTCTAATGTAGTCCGTCATGCTCACAAGGAGCAGTCTAATATACCTATTTTGTTGCGTTTGGAACTCAGGGAGCGAGATATTTCTCTGGAGGTTTGGGACTACGGTACTGGCTTTGATTTGTCTACTTATTTTCCACCTAATCCTGTAGACAAACAAGAAGGTGGTTACGGGTGGCTGATTATGAGTCGTTTGATGGATAAAGTGGAATATCAGTTACAAGTTGATGGTGCTAACTGTCTAAAATTAGAAGCCACTATCCCGGAACTTGCTAATACTCAATAGTTGTGGGGAATTGGGAATTGGGTATGGGTGTAAAATCTCCTCTGCTCCCATACAACCTAATCCCGTCCTAATTTACTGCTTCCTATGTGGTGACTATTTTTCAGGGCGCAAAGCCAGTAACTCTTGAGGCGATGCTAGAAGTTTGATATGAGTTTCGAGGATTTGCTGTTGCTGGTTGAGCATAAATAGCCACAGGACATTGACGCTACACCAAGAGGTCTGTGTTCTGCCCCTAACTTGTATTTGGATCAGCCCATTTTCTAAGGGTTCAGCTATTCCCTGGTAAGGGTCAGCTTTGATATTTTGGGCTTCTTGTTGTAAATAACGCGCGATCGCATCTGTCCCCACAATACCAGATTCAAAGGGTGGATACATCACACCCTCGGCGGCAAATAAAGCCCCAGTTGCTGTAAAGTTTCCAGCGTTTAAAGTTGTGAAATACTCTATGATTGTAGATTCTGTAATTCCTGGAATCTCAGGTGCAGTTTTTGCGGTATAAGATGAATATTCAGGAGCTTTCATAAAAAGTACCTAAAATAATGATCGCTGAAGATCAATTAAAATAAAAAAGCAGACAGAAAAAAAGCTGCTATTGGAGTGTATTACCAAATAAATAAATCTCACCAGAGACAGAATGTATTCCCAAGCTTTTACATGGGAACATTGAACGAGTTAGGTATAATCGATAGACGGCCATTTTGGTTATACGAATGAACTACTGTTCCGTAGTTAGCAGCAGTGTGGTAAAAGAAAAAGCCAAAGAGTTGGGTTTTCACAAGATTGGCATTGCTGCTGTAGATAGGGGAAATAATACAGAAGCAGAGAGGCTGCAAGCATGGGTAATGCTGGGTTATCACGCTGATATGGAGTGGATGAATAACCCGAAGCGTCAGGATGTTAACTTAGTCATGCCAGAAGCGCGATCGCTTATTTGTGTAGCACTCAATTACTACACCCCCCACCAACGCCCTGAAGGGGAAGAGTACGCCAAAATCTCCCGTTATGGCTGGGGGAGAGACTATCACAAAGTGATGCACAAGAAACTCAAAGCCCTGGCTACTTGGTTACAATCCCTAGATCCAGGGGTTCAAGCTCGTTACTATGCAGATACTGGCCCCATCCAAGATAAAGTGTGGGCGCAACGAGCCGGGATTGGTTGGATTGCTAAAAATGGCAATGTGATCACTAGAGAGTATGGTTCTTGGGTATTTTTGGGTGAGGTGTTGACAAATCTGGAACTAGAAAGCGATCGCCCCCACACAGAACACTGCGGTAGTTGTACACGTTGTTTGGCGGCTTGTCCTACTGGGGCAATTACCGAGCCATTTGTAGTAGATGCTAATCGCTGCATAGCTTATCATACGATTGAGAACCGGGCAGAAAAATTACCAGAGGCGATCGCATCCCATATGCAAGGTTGGGTAGCTGGTTGCGACATATGCCAAGATGTTTGTCCTTGGAATCAGCGTTTTGCGCAAGACACAGATGTGGTAGATTTTCAGCCCTATCCTGAAAATATCGCCCCGAAGCTGATAGAATTAGCGCAAATCTCAAATGAGGAGTGGGAAAGAAGATTTCCGGCATCAGCGTTGCGGCGGATTAAGCCAGAAATGTTAAAACGGAATGCCCGTGCTAATCTTGACGCATCTAGGCAATGTAATGACACAGAAAGTAATTATCTTTGATTTTGATGGCACAATTGCAGATACTGTAGATGCACTTGTAAGTATTGCCAATCGTTTGGCTATCGAGTTTGGTTATATTCAAATTACACCAGATCAATTAACCCTCCTGAAAAATTTATCATCGAGAGAAATTATTAAATATTCAGGAGTTTCTCTATTTAAAATCCCGTTTCTAGTTAAAAAGGTAAAAGCTGAATTAAAAAATAAAATCCAGGGATTGAAACCAATTCCTGGGATGAAAGAATCTTTAGTAGAACTAAAATATCATGGTTATCAGCTAGGAATTATTACATCCAACTCCAAAGATAACGTTACAGCTTTTCTCACAATTAATGAATTAGATAATTTATTTGAATTCATCTATTCAGGAGTGACAATTTTCGGCAAAACCACCATTATTAATAATGTGCTTAAACAGAAACAACTCAAGCCGCAAACAGTTATTTATGTAGGTGATGAAACCAGAGATATTGAAGCATCAAAAAAAGCTAATATTAAAGTAGTTGCCGTCACTTGGGGATTTAATTCTCCGGAAATACTAGCTAAACAAAATCCTGATTTTTTAATTCACAAACCTAGTGAATTGCTGCAAGTCGTACAAAATTGTTAGAAACACTGGACGATGGGAAATCTTTGCTATACAAAATAAACCCGCGTAGGCGGGTTTTTAGCTGACGACAGTTTACCGACCAATTGACTATTTCTTAGGTTGACCCTTTTCCAGAGCTTTTTGGACTAAATCGTCACTGACTGTAGTTACAGCCTCATTCTTTGAAGCTCCTACTTCCTTGGCTAATTCTAAATAATCATCAGGGTTACCAGTGGATGGAATTTGTGTTTTTGTTACTTCACTTTCAGCTTTTTTCTCTTCAGGTGTAGTAGCTGCTTCCACTGCAACACCTTCACTCAATTGCTGTGCAGCTGCATAGTCAGTCTCAAAATCAACCTGGGGTGCTTTTGCTTCACCACTAGCTATACTTTCAGCAACTAATTGTGCATTATGGGTAGGAGCTTCACTAGGATTAGGCTTCACTTCATCAGTCATAACTAACACCTTAAGTAATTTTTTTATTGCTGCGGTGATCGTAACAACTGAGTTAGCTAGTTTTTAACACCCTTGGGAAATATTTCTACCTCTATTAAAGGGTAGATAAATATGGCGAATGGCGATTACTGCGCTTAGGGAACACCAAAAAATAAATTATCCGCAATTAATGGTTGGGTAGGGTGCGTCAGTATGAATAATTTCTGAGTATAGTTAGGTTTTATCGCACTGATGCACCCTACAGTTTGGATA